>JACMKJ010000369.1 GCA_014380155.1 Rhizobacter sp.
AGGCGCTTGGGGCCGGCCAGTTCGTGGCGTACCGCCCAGGCGGCCTGGAAGATGGCTTTGTAGCGCGCCAGCAGCTCGATCGCCGGGTGACGCGGTGTCGCGGCGTTGTTCATGCCGGGCCTCCCGCCTGCATGGCCCACAGGTGGGCGTACAGCCCCTTGGGTTGTTTGAGCAGCTCGTCGTGGCTGCCTTGTTCGACGATGCGGCCCTTGTCCATCGCGATGATGCGGTGGGCCTGGCGCACGCTGCTCAGGCGGTGGGCAATGATGATCACCGTGCGGCCCTTGCAGATGTGGGCCATGTTGCGTTGCACGATGGCTTCGCTCTCGTAGTCGAGTGCGCTGGTGGCCTCGTCGAAGATCAGCACGCGCGGGTTGGTGAACAAGGCGCGTGCAATCGCAATGCGCTGGCGCTGGCCGCCGCTCAGGCTGCTGCCCTGCTCACCCACCACGGTGTCGTAACCCTCGGGCAGCTCGCTGATGAACTCGTGGGCGCCGGCCAGCTGGGCAGCTTGCATCACGGCTTCGATCGGTGCGGCGGGGTCGGTGATGGCGATGTTTTCGCGCACGCTGCGGTTGAAGAGCAGGTTCTCTTGCAGCACGACGCCGATCTGCCTGCGAAGCTGCGCTGCGTCGATCAGGCTGATGTCGATGCCATCGACCATCACGCGGCCTTGTTCGGGGGTGTACAGGCGCTGGACGAGCTTGGTGAGCGTGCTCTTGCCCGAGCCGCTGCGCCCGACGATGCCGATCACGTCACCGGCGCGCACCTCCAGGCTCAGGGCGTGCAACACCGGCGGGGCCTCGGGGCGGTAGCGGAAGGTGACCTGGTCGAACTGGATGCGGCCTTTGAGGGGTGGCAACTGCGCAGCGGCAGTCGGCGGCACTTCGGTGCGCGTGTTCAAGATGTCACCCAGGCGAGCCATCGAGATGCCGGTCTGCTGGAAGTCGGTCCACATCTGCGCCATGCGCATGATGGGTTGGGCCACACGCTGGGCAAACATGTTGAAGGCAACGAACTGGCCCACGGTGAGCTGCTGGTCCATCACCAGGCGGGCGCCGTACCAGAGAGTGGCGGCGCTGATGAGCTTGCCGATGAGGTTGATGCCTTCGTGGCCGTAGCTCGCGAGCGTGCTGGTCTTGAAGCTGGCGGAGACGTAGGCGGCGAGTTGGTCGTCCCAGCGTTTGGCGATGGCGGGCTCGAGCGCGCTGGCTTTCACCGTCTGGATGCCGGTGACGGTTTCGACGAGAAGCGACTGGTTCTCGGCGCCACGGGCAAACTTCTCGTTGAGGCGGGCACGCAAGATGGGCATGAGCGTCAGGCTCAGGCCGACGTACAGCGGCAGGCTCACCAGCACGATCAGCGTGAGTGGCACGCTGTAGAGAAACATCACCGCGATGAAGATCACCGAGAACAGCACGTCGAGCACCAGCGTCAGCGCATTGCCGGTGAGAAAGCTGCGAATGTTCTCCAGCTCGCGCACACGGGCCACCGAGTCGCCCACGCGGCGGGCCTGGAAGTAGGCCAGGGGCAGTTGCAGCAGGTGGCGGAACAGGCGGGCGCCGAGCTCGACGTCGATGCGGCTGGTGGTGTG
>JACMKJ010000028.1 GCA_014380155.1 Rhizobacter sp.
GGCCAGAAGACCTGGAACACCCTTGGCCAGTTTGCCGACTGGATCTTCTGCCTGGTGCGCACCAGCACCGAAGGCCGCCAGCAAGAAGGCATCAGCTTCTTGCTCATCAACATGAAGACGCCGGGCATCACCGTCAAGCCGATCATCATGCTGGATGGCGAGCACGAGGTGAACGAAGTCTGGTTCGACAACGTGCGGGTGCCGGTCGAAAACCGCATCGGCGAAGAGAACAAGGGCTGGACCTATGCCAAGTTCCTGCTCGGCCACGAGCGCACCGGCATAGCCGGTGTGGGCCGCTCCAAGTCGGCGCTGCGCCGCCTGAAGGCGCTCGCACGCCGCCAGCACGGTGACAACGGCAAACCGCTGATCGAAGACTCGCGTTTCCGCGACCGGATCGCGCAAGTCGAGATGGAGTTGATCGCGCTCGAGATCACCAACCTGAAGGTCATCTCGGCCGAAGGCAAGCAACACGCACCGGGCCCCGAGGCCTCGATGCTGAAGATCAAGGGCTCCGAGATCCAGCAGACGCTGACCGAGCTGTGCATGCAGGCGCTGGGCTCCTACGCGCTGCCCTGGTTGCACGACGGCCAAGACCTGGCCGGCAGCTCGCAGCCGCTCACCGAAGCCTTTGCGGCGCGTGACGCCGGCATCAGCGGCTCTTACTTCAACGTGCGCAAGACGACGATCTATGGCGGCTCGACGGAAGTTCAGAAGAACATCATCAGCCAGATGATCCTGGGCCTCTGAAGCCATCACATCCCACACAAGGAAACACCATGGACTTCAACCTCAGCGAAGAACAAACCGCGATTCAAGACAGCCTGAAGCGTTACCTGGCCAAGGACTACAGCTTCGAGCAGCGCCGCGCCATCCTGAAGAGCCCGCTCGGCCACAGCGCCCAGGCCTGGGCCACCTATGCCGAGCTCGGCATCCTGGCCTTGCCCTTCCCCGAATCGGCCGGTGGCCTGGGCGGCAACGCCATCGACACCATGCTGATCGCCGAAACGCTCGGTGGCAGCCTGGCGCTTGAGCCCTTCCTGGCGAGCGTGGTGCTGGCTGGCAGCCTGATCAATGAGATCGGCACACCTGCGCAGCGCGACACGCTGCTGGGTGGCATCACCCAGGGTGAGCTGATGGTGTCGCTGGCCCACGGTGAACCCGGGGCACGCTACGCCACCAACCATGTGGCCACCACCGCCAAGGCCGACGGCTCGGGCTGGTCGCTCAGCGGCCACAAAGCCGTGGTGCTGGGTGCACCGTCGGCGCACAAGCTGCTGGTCTCGGCGCGCACTTCGGGCGGCGCGTTCGATGCCAACGGCGTGTCGCTGTTTGTCGTCGATGCCAAGGCCGCAGGCGTGACGATTCGCGCCTACGCCACGCAAGACAATCAGCGTGCCGGCGACGTGTTGCTGAAAGACGTGAAGGTCGGTGCCGACGCACTGGTCGGCGCGGTCAACCAGGCGCTGCCTGCGATCGAACACGCCATCGACCGTGGCATCGCAGCGCTGTGCGCCGAAGCCGTGGGCGTGATGGTCACGCTCAATGCGCAGACGCTCGAGTACCTGAAAAACCGCAAGCAGTTCGGCCAACCCATCGGCAAGTTCCAGGCACTGCAGCACCGCATGGCCGAGATGGCCATCGCGGCCGAGCATGCGCGCTCGATGGCGCTGCTGGCGGCCGTGAAGGTCGACACGACCGACGCCGCCGACCGCCGCCGCCATGTGTCGGCCGCCAAGGCCTACATCGGCCAGTCGGCCCGCAAGGTGGGCCAAGACGCGGTGCAGATGCACGGCGGCATGGGCGTGACCAACGAGCTGATGGCCGCGCACCTGTTCAAGCGCCTGACGGTGATCAACGCGACCTTCGGTGACGTGGAGCACCACCTGGGCAAGTTCAGCGACTCCTTGTTGGTGGCCTGAGCAAGCTCCGCTCGGGAGGGATGACGGGAGCGGGTCGAACATGAGCACCGAACCGATCCTCGAGGGATACGTGCCGCTGATCCCCGGCGGCCAGTGGCTGATGCACGCCGGCCCCATCTACCAGCGCCCCGGACCGAACGGCACGGTGGTGATTGCGCTGCGGGTCGACCAGAAGCACACCAACATGCGCGGCATCGCCCATGGCGGCATGCTCGTCACGCTGGCCGACAGCGCGCTCGGCCGCAACATGAACATCACCCGCGACACCCACGCGGCGATGGTGTCGGTGAACCTGTCGACCGACTTCATCGGCGCGGCCAAGGTGGGCGACTGGCTGGAGGCGCACGTCGAGATCCGCAAGCACGGCGCGCGGCTGTCGTTTGCCGAGTGCCAGCTGCGAGTGGGCGACAAGGTGGTGGTGCGCTGCAGTGGCGTGTTTGCCGTGGTCGAGCCGGTGGCGCCGAAGGAAGTGCCGGAGGGTTAGCCTGCGGCAGTAAAGTGGCCGCCATGATCCCCACCCTGCCAGCCGACGCCGACGGCGTGCTCAAGCTTGCCGCGCAGAGCATGTTCGACACCCTGGCCCAGGCGGCGATGGGCATGATGGTGATCGATCGCAACCACCGCATCGTGTGGATCAGCGAAGGCTACAAACGTTTCCTGCCCGACCTCGGCCACGAAGAATCCGACTTCGTGGGCCGGCGTGTCGAAGAGGTGGTGCCCAACACGTTGATGGCCCACGTGGTCGACACCGGCCAGCCGATGCTGGTGGACCTGCTCACCAACCAGGCCGGCACCTTTCTCGTCAGCCGCCTGCCGCTGCGCAATGCGCAGGGCGAGGTGATCGGTGCCATGGGCATGGTGCTGCTCGACCACCCCGAGACCACCATGCAGCCGCTGATGACCAAGTTCGGCCGCCTGCAACGCGAGCTCGACGACGCACGCCAGCAGCTCGCCGCGCAGCGCCGGCCCAAGTACACCGTGGCCAGCTTCATCGGCGCGAGCCCGGTGGCGATGGAGATCAAGCGCCAGGCGCGCCGCGTGGCGCAGACCGACAGCACCGTGCTGCTGCTGGGCGAAACCGGCACCGGCAAGGAGCTGCTGGCGCACGGCATCCATGCCGCCAGCCTGCGCGCGGGCAAGCCCTTCGTCGGCGTGAACATCGCGGCGGTGCCCGAATCGCTGCTCGAGGCCGAATTCTTCGGCGTCGCACC
>JACMKJ010000370.1 GCA_014380155.1 Rhizobacter sp.
ATTCTTGCCGTTCGCGTAGTCACGGCACATGCGGGTGTGGAACTGGCCCGTCTTGCCGGTGATGCCTTGGGTGATGACCTTGGTGTCTTTATTGATCAGGATGCTCATGGTGTGTTCCTCGTGGCTTATTTCAGGGCAGCCATGACTTTTTGGGCGGCTTCGGCCATCGAATCGGCGCTGATGATGGGCAGGCCGGAATCCTTCAGCATCTGCTTGCCGAGGTCTTCGTTGGTGCCCTTCATGCGCACGACCAGCGGCACCGACAGGTTGACCGCCTTGCACGCGGCGATCACGCCTTCGGCGATGGTGTCGCAGCGCATGATGCCGCCGAATATGTTGACCAGAATGGCCTTGACCTTGGGGCTCTTCAGCATGATCTTGAAGGCTTCGGTCACCTTCTCGGCGGTGGCGCCACCGCCCACGTCCAGGAAGTTGGCCGGCTCGCCGCCGAAGAGCTTGATGGTGTCCATGGTGGCCATCGCGAGGCCGGCGCCGTTGACCAGGCAGCCGATGTTGCCGTCGAGCTGGATGTACGCCAGGTCGAACTTGCTGGCTTCGATCTCGGCCGGGTCTTCTTCGTCGAGGTCGCGGTAGACCACGATCTCGGGGTGGCGGAACAGGGCGTTGCTGTCGAAGTTGAACTTGGCGTCGAGCGCCTTGATGTTGCCGTTGCCTTCAAGAATCAGCGGGTTGATCTCGGCCAGCGACGAATCGGTGTCCATGTAGACCTGGTACAGCTTCTTGAACACGTCGATGGCCTGCGCCTGCGAGGCCGCCGGCACGCCGATGCCATTGGCCAGCTCCAAACCCTGCGCGTCGGTCAGGCCGACCAGCGGGTCGATGAAGACCTTGATGAGCTTCTCGGGCGTGTTGTGGGCCACCTCTTCGATGTCCATGCCGCCTTCGCTGCTGGCCATCATCGCGATCTTCTGCGTAGCGCGGTCGGTCACCGCAGCAACGTAGTACTCCTTCTTGATGTCGGCGCCTTCTTCGATCAGCAGGCGGCGCACCTTCTGGCCTTCGGGGCCGGTCTGGTGCGTCTTCAACTGCATGCCGAGGATCTCGCCCGACAGCTTTTTCACCTCATCGAGCGAACGGGCCAGCTTCACGCCTCCGCCCTTGCCGCGGCCACCCGCGTGGATCTGCGCCTTCACCACCCACACCGGGCCGCCCAGCTTCTGTGCAGCTTCAGTCGCTTCTTGCACGCTGAACGCGGGGTAGCCACGGGGAACCGGCACGCCGGCTGCGCCCAGGATTTCCTTGCCTTGGTACTCATGAATTTTCATCGCGGACTCTCTTCACTTCAGGTTCGGGGAACGGTTGACGGCGGGAGGGGGTGTCTTGGGACGCCGGTTTGTACCAGCGCGGATAGTAGGTGCGCACGGTATTGCCATCGGTGCGCAGCGCATGGCACCGGTCAAGCTGAAAGGGTTGTTTGGCGTCGACGCCCTCGCCACGGGTGTTGATCACCTCGCCCGCAAAAGCTTGCACCACGGCCGTGGGCAACACCTGGGTCAACTCGGTCAGGTGGGTGCAACCGGCCACACCGCCCAGCCGCTCGTAGACCGCATAGCGAAACCCGCGCATCAAGTTCAAGCCCACCAGGCGTGCGTAGGCGTCGCCGTGGTTGTCGCATTCGCCGGGGTAGGGCATGCCGCGCGTGTCGGAGCCGGCCTCCAGAATGTTGAACGCCTCGTCAATGACGAGGCGCAGCAACATGTCGTGAATGGGAACGCCGGCAGGGCGTACCTCGTTGGCCAGCTCGGTATCACGGGTTTTGACGTCGGTGATGACCGCATCCACCTCCCACACGCCGGCACCCCGTGCATAAATGTGCACATCGATGTGGCGGCTGTGCTTGAGCTGGCGCTCGGGCGCGGCAGAGGGCAAGGCCATCAGAGCAGGTGGTGATGTAGGGGATTGACGTGGCGCTGGAAGCGCGCAGGCCTCATGGCAGACCCCAGAAATGTAGCATTCTGCAGTGCAGCAATTTGAGACGGTTGTGCGCTTGTCGACCGGGGCTCAGTCGTCGTCTACCCCTTGCCCTCCTCCTTGAACCACGCGGTGAATGGCCTCGCTGGAGAAACCGCGGCCGGCCAGAAAACGCATCTGGCGGGCACGCTCTGCAGCATCAACCGCCCGCTGGCCGAACTTGCGGGACCACACGTCGCGGGCACGGGCGAGTTCGCTGTCTTTCAATTGCTGGGCCGCATCGGCGCCGAGTGCCACGCCATGTTGGGCGAGTTCATGGCGGATGCGCAGGTTGCCGAAACGGGCGGTCCGCGCATGGACCCGGCTTTCGACAAACCGCTCCTCGCAGAGGTAGCGGTTGGCCTGCAGCCAGTCGAGCACCGCCTCCACCTGCTCAACAGGGTTGGACTCCTCCGCCGCTTCGGCCCGCGCATGCCTCAAAAGCTTGCGCCGCAACTCGCTGCGGCTGTTCTCGCGCTGGGCCAGGATCTGCAGCCCAAGCCCCTTGAGCGACAGCCGCGGTTTCATGCGTCCTGGACGGCTTGCTCCTTGGCGGCCTTTGTCTTCTTGGCCGGCGCGGCCTCGGCAGCTTCACCCAGGGGCAACAACGGGATGCTCATGGCACCACGCACCTTGTTCTCGATCTCTACCGACAGCGCCGGGTTCTCTTTCAGAAAATCGCGGGCGTTGTCTTTGCCTTGGCCGATCTTTTCGCCGTTGTAGGCATACCAGGAACCCGACTTCTCCAGCACCTTGGCCTCGACGCCCATGTCGATGATCTCGCCTTCGCGGCTGATGCCTTGGCCGTAGAGGATGTCGAACTCGGCCGTCTTGAACGGGGGCGCGATCTTGTTCTTGACGACCTTCACCTTGGTCTCGTTGCCGATGACTTCTTCGCCCTTCTTGATGGAGCCGATGCGGCGGATGTCGAGCCGCACCGAGGCGTAGAACTTGAGCGCATTGCCGCCGGTGGTGGTTTCGGGGCTGCCGAACATCACACCGATCTTCTCGCGGAGCTGATTGATGAAGATGAGGCAGGTGTGGCTCTTGGCCACGATGGAGGTGAGCTTGCGCAGGGCCTGGCTCATGAGGCGGGCCTGCATGCCCATCTGCGCATCACCCATCTCGCCTTCGAGCTCGGAACGAGGCACGAGGGCGG
>JACMKJ010000371.1 GCA_014380155.1 Rhizobacter sp.
CACCGCGGCCGACACCTCTGCCAGGCGACCGGCATCACGCCCCACGACGGCGACGCGGCAGCCCTGGGAGTGCAACTGGTGCGCCAAGGCACGGCCGATGCCGCCACTGGCACCGGTGATGAGGGCAATCGAGGTCATGGTGTGGGTTCCCAATGTGAAGCTCTTGAAATCGACGGGAAGCGGTGTGATGCGGTCAACGGCTCACCACGCAGGCACCTCGTTGACGGCCAGCAGGTCGGCGGCCGAGTCGAGGCTGCGCGAGGCTCGAGCCCACCACTGCGAAAAGGAATCGCAACGTTGATCGACCGGCGGAAACAGCGCCGGCGCGGCCTCGCACCGGGCCCAGCGTGGCAGCCAAGTTGCGAGGTGAGGTTCGGCGACACTGCGCACGCTACGGGCGCCCTTCAACGCAGCGGCGATGGAGGTGGCGTCGCCGTGCCACCGCTCGTTGGCGAGCACGGCCATGCGGCTGCCGACAAAGTGCCAGCGGCGCTCGCTCCACGGCCAGGCGTAGTGAAAGTCGGCCACGAAGATGCCGACCACCACGGTGCCAGCCGGCAAGGCGGCGGGCAGCTCGCCCAGGCTCCACGGGTGCACGAGCCAGACGTCTCGGCCCGAGACGGCAGCGGCGTCGGGGGCCGTCAAGCCAAGTGTTTCGGGCGGCTCTGCGCCAAGCGCCGGCTCGACCCTCGAAGTGACACCGGGTGGCGCCTCGAGTGGGCGGGGCGCACGCGATGCCGGCTGCCGCGCGATGCGGTCGAGTTCGTCGTAAGACGTGTCGACCACCGTGCCAGGGCTGTGCCACGCGTCGGGTGCGTAGCGGGCCACGTTCTCGGCATTGAAGAGATAAGGCTTGCGGCTGCCGGTGCCGGCCACCCATTGCCAGCTGAGGTGGTTGCTGGCGAGGTCACCGTCGAGCAGGTGGCCATAGAGCCAGTCGGCTCCGCTGCGCCAATGCACCTTGCGCACGTGCACCACATAACTGGCCAGCCACATGCGTGCGTGGTTGTGCAGCATGCCGGTGGCGTAGAGCATGCGCACCGCCTCGTCGACCACCGGCACGCCGGTACAAGCCTGGCGGATGTCGGCGGGCAGCTGGCGCGCGTAGGCGTCGTCGGGCAAAGGGCCGGCGTGCAAAGACTGCAGGATGGCCTCGCCACGGTGCTGCCACACATGGCGAAAGTAGGCGCGCCAACCGAGCTCGAACACGAACTTGTGCTCCACGCTGAGCGCGTGGCGCGCGGACACGCCACGCAGCACGTCGGCCAGCGTCACGACGCCGTGGGTGATGTAGGGCGACAGGCCGCTCACGGCGCCCTGGAGTGAGTTGCGCGTGCGTGCATACACGGCGGGCCGCACGGCGGCGATGCGGGCCTGCGCCGCCGCAAGTGTGGGGGCGAAGGCTTCATCCATGAACGACACCCAGCTCACCCCGGCGGATGACGGCCGCGCGGTCGATCACCGCCTGCTTTTGTGCATCGCTCAGCCGCGCCATGTTCTTCACCTGCAGCGCCATGCGCGGGTTCCTGGCCAGCATCGGTTCGTGGCGCATCAGGAAATCCCAGTACAGCGTGGTGAACGGGCAGGCGCTGTCGCCGCTGCGCTGCGCCGGGTCGTAGCGGCAGCCCTTGCAGTGCGGGCTCATGCGCTGGATGTACTTGCCGGTGGCGATGTAGGGCTTGCTGCCCATCACGCCACCGTCGGCGTACTGGCTCATGCCGAGCGAGTTGGGCAACTCGACCCACTCCACCGCATCGACGTACACCGCCAAGTACCACTCGTGAACCTGCTTCGGCTGCACGCCGAACATCAACGCGAACAGGCCGGTGACCATCAGCCGCTGGATGTGATTGGCGTAGCCGTGTGCGAGCGTTTGCCCAAGCGCGTCGCGCAGGCAGGCCATGTCGGTCGCACCGGTCCAGTACCACGGGGGCAGGTTCTCTTGCGCATCGAGCGCATTGCGCTGCGCGTAGCCCGGCATCTGCGTCCAGTAGATGCCACGCACGTATTCGCGCCAGCCGAGGATCTGGCGAATGAAACCTTCGACGCTGGCAAGCGGCGCGTGCCCATCGTGGAGTGCCGCTTCGGCTGCGGCCACCACCTCGCGCGGGTTCAGCAGCTTGAGGTTGAGTGCGGCCGACAGGTGCGAGTGGTATAGCCACGGGTCGCCCGGCCACATCGCATCTTGATAGCGGCCGAACGACGGCAAGCGCTGCTCGATGAACGCCTGCAAGGCCTGCACCGCCTGATCACGTGTGACGGGCCAGGCGAAGCTGTCCAGCTGCCCCGGGTGTTGTGCGAAGCGGGTATTGACGAGCGCGATCACCTCGCGCGTGATCTCGTCGGGCTCGAAGCTCGCGCGCGGCGGCACCTGGCCAGGGCCGGCAGCGTCGAAGGCTTCGCGGTTGTCGGCGTCGAAGTTCCACTGGCCGCCCACCGGCTCACCACCTTGCATCAACACACGCTGCCGCTGGCGCTGCTCGCGGTAGAAGTACTCCATGCGCAAGGACTTGCGGCCTTTGGCGTGGGCCGCGAACTCGCGCACGCTGACGAAGAAGTGGCGGTCTTCGCGGATGTCCAGTGCCAGGCCGTTGACCTGCGCCACGCCCTTGATCACCTGCAGCACACGCCAATCGCCCGGGGCGGTCATCACCAATTGAGCGGGCCGCAGGCGCTCGATGTCGGCCTGCAATTGCGCACCCAGGCTGCCGCCGTTGCCGGGCGCACCCAGGTGGGTGTAGTGCAGCGGGCGACCGGCTTCGTGCAAGGCGAGCGCGAAGTGACGCATCGCCGACAGAAACACCGCCGTGCGCGGCTTGCTCGACCAGACGTGGGTCGACTCCTCGGCCACCTCGGCCATCCAGACGGCGTCGACACCCGCGTCGAAGCCATCGAACCCCGACGCGTCGAGATCGAGCTGGTCGCCCAGCACCACCACCAGTGAGCGAAGTTCAGCCACGCGTTGCCTTGTTTCGCCGGCAGGCCTCGGAGCAGTACTTCACCTCCGCCCAGTTCTTGGCCCAGCGGCGCCGCCAACTCATCGCCAGGCCGCAGGCCGCGCAGGGCTTGCTGGGCAGTACGGCCTTGTTGCCGCGAAAGCTGGGGCCCGGCAGAGAGTTCACGCCTTCTTCGCCCAGGCGCTGCACCAACCGGGGCCTGCCACCTGCTTGCCAGCGAACAGCGGGCAGCCACCCGCCTTGTCGGTGGCCTTGCCCTGGTAGAGCGCGCAGTTGGCGCAGTTCTGGCCAGCGGCGAACTTGGGGTACTTCTTGGTGTCAACGCGCTTGGCGTCGGCCACGTAGCCGAGCGCGGCGGCCTGGGGGTCTTTTTCGTCGACGAGGGCTTGGGCCTGGGCGCGGGTGGCCAGTGCTGCGCCAGAAGCGGCCAGCGTCATCAGGAACACACGGCGAGGAAGGGGCAGGTTCATGAGGAACTCCTTGGGTGGGTGATGTGAAAAAAGCGGTCAAGCGACGATTCGCCGGGCCTCGGGGTAAGCCGCCGTATCGCCGGCACGCTGGAGCAGCGCACGAGCCAAGGACTGGGCAGACAACCAGGCGTCTTCGACACCTGAGCCGCCGAAAAAATCACCGCAGACGCCCAGGCCCAACGAAGCGTCCCACCAGCAGGGCTCAGCGCTTGCACCCCGCTGTGCCAATGGCAGCGCGTAGCGCCAGCGGTGCACCACGCGGTGATGCCAGTCGACAGGCCGGCCCAGGCAGTCGGCCAGCGCGGCCTGCAACTGTTGCTGCACCCATTCGGGCGTTTGTTCGAGGTGCCGGCGGCTCCAGCCCGCCCGGGCATGCACCACCCAATGCGCCTGCCCTGGCACGCGTGCGCGGCCCGGGCGCGCGTCATTGCGCATCACCCAGGCCAAGGGGCCTGTGGGTGGGCGGGACACGTCCCAGCGTTCAGCGTCGACGGGTTCATGTTCAGGCTCGCTCGCCACGCCCATCAGCGTCCAGCAAGGCTGCATGGGGGCGACAGACGCACGCCGCGCCCAGTCGCGCCGGTAAGGGCTGAGCAAGGGCGCGGCCTGCGCAGGCGGCACCGCCAGCAAGACGGCGTCGAACAGCGTGCCGTGGCGTTTGCCTGCGGTCGACACCTGCCAGCCGAGCGGGCTCTTGTGCACGCCGTCGACGGCATAAGACCACGTGACCGCCCCTCGATCCAAAAGTCGGCGGCAAAGTTCGGGCATGTCTGGCACGGGCACATGCAGACGTGGGCCGCCGTCCAGAGGCAAACTGCCGCTGGCCAGCACAGGCGACCAAAGGGCCACCCAACCCGCGTGCAAGGCGTTGTCGGCGAAGGTTTGAAAGACCTCGGATCGGGCGGTGAAACCAACGGCGCCATGGTCGAGCCGCGTCGTGCTGGCCTGGCCCTGTCGGTCGACCCATTCAAGCCGCCGAGTGGCCAGCCGCCCGCCCGGCCCCCGCGACTTGTCGAACACATGCACCGCGTGCCCGGCCTGCGTCAGCGCACGCGCGCAGGTGGCCCCGGCGATGCCGGCGCCAATCACCGCCACCTGCTGAGCGTTGCTGGTTTTCACAAAGGCGATACTAGATACTTCCGATTCATAACGTGTTCATCAGCCATAAACACCTTGCTTAATCTCTGATAATCCGAGTCAAACCAGCGTCAACGATGGAAATCAACATGAACGAGCGCGAATCGGCGCAATCGCCAACCGAGCCGTCAACCGAGCCGCCTGCCGACACGGTGCACACCTCGCACCGCAGCGGCGCCGTGGCGCGCATGCTGCGCATGCCGGTGGCGACGCTGCGCGTCTGGGAGCGCCGCTACGGCCTGACGCAGCCCGAGCTGTCACCGAGCGGCCAGCGGCTTTACTCGGCAGACGACGTGCGGCGGCTCGCGCTGATCAAGCAGCTGACCGAGCTGGGTCACGCCATCGGAAGCCTCGCGTCGCTGGACATGCCGCAGTTGCAACGCGTGGCATCGACGCACGCCAGCACGCTGTCATCCACGCAGCCGGGCGCGCTTTCAGCAGCCGCCAGTTCATCGCCTGTTCGCGTCTGGCGGCTGCTGGTGATTGGCGCTGCGCTGGGTTCACGGCTGCGACGTCCCGCGCTGCTGCGGCGGCTGGGCCGGCCGGTGGAGCTGCTGGGGCCGTTCGACAACATCGCGCAGGCGGCTGCCGCATTGGAGGGCTCGGACGTGGACGCCGTGCTGATCCACCAGCCGCAGCTGCATGAAGCTTCGTTGGCGTCCATCGACGCTGCGGCACCGGCCTTGGCCAGGGTGCCAAGGGCCGTGCTCTACCGTTTTGCGGCCGATGCGGTGTGCGAGGCCATCGCCAACGCCGGTACGGCCTTGCTACGCGAGCCGCAGCCCGACGCGGTGCTGGCGCAGTGGCTCAACAGCCTGGCAACGGCGGCCCGACCACCACAGCCTGCGGCTGATGAGCCCGTGCCGCCCCGTCGGTGGGACGATGCAGCCCTGGCCGACTTTGCAGGCCTGTCATCGACGATTGCCTGCGAGTGCCCGCGCCATGTGGCCGAGCTGCTGGTGCAGCTGTCGCACTTCGAGTCTTACAGCGCCCAGTGCGAGCACCGCAGCAAAGCCGATGCCGAGCTGCACGCCTACCTGAGGCAAGTCGCGGCCAGCTCGCGCGCACGTTTCGAGTCAGCGCTCGAACACGTGGCCTTGCACGAGGGCTTGATCCTGCCGCCTCAAACCTCTCCCGATGGCACGACGGCGCAAGCCACCGCCAGCTCGTCGAAGAGACGCTGATGCAGCCCGAATGACAACCTGGCCTCGCTGACCAGCGCATCGGTCTGGCGGGCATCGGCAGGCACCACCGCGAGCCCGGCCCGGAACGCCTGAGTCAACTCCTTGGTGGCGAGTGCGTTGCCAAAGTCGTAGAACGCAACCGCCGCCACGCCATCGCGGTAAAGGCTCTTTTCGACGATGTCGCTCAGCATCTGTCCGCCACTCAGATCACCGAGGTAGCGCACATAGGCATGGGCCAGCAACAGATCGGGCTTCGCCACATCGAGTTCGCGCAAGCGTTCGACATAAGCCATCGCGGCCGGCTGCAGCACCAGCTCATTGGCCCAGTGCTCACCGTGCAGCGCAGCCAGGTCGTGGGCCAGCGCGCGCGCACGCCACAACGATGGCAGGTAGATCGGCGCGATGGTGGGGCGATGCGCATGCCGTTCGAGCGCGGGCTCCAGCACGGCATACACCGCGTGCAGGTTGCGCAGCAGCGCGCAGTACGCCGGCCGCTCCAGGCGAGCTCGCAGCAGCGCGCCCATGAACACGCTGCGCTCCGCCGACGTGTGGAGCGCGCGGGTTTCGTTCTTCAGCCGTTCGGCGAGGGGGGCGTTCAAGCAGGGCTCCATGACCAGGGGTGACCCCATCATAGGCAGGCACCGCGCCTGACGCCCCCGGGCTGGCTACTTCACCGCCACATCCACGCGCCGGGCCTTGGGGTCCTCGCCGGCCAGGTTGGCTTCGGCCGATGCGGGTTTCTCCAGCACCACGCGTGCCTCGGCAATGCCCGCAGTCTTCAAGGCATCACGCACGGCAAACGCACGCTGCTTGGCCAGCTCCTGGTTCTGCGCAAGATCCCCCGCGGCCGAGTGGAAGCCCGAGATGGTGAGCTTGGCACCCGCGTTCGCCTTCAAGGTGTCGGCGAGCTGGTTGATGCCCTGGCTCGTCTCGTCGGTCAGCGCCGCCGACCCGACTGCAAAATACAGCACCGCGCCAGTGGCCGACAGCTCGGGCCCCGGCACTGCCGGTGTCACGGCGGCGCGCACGCCTGCCAGCTCGGGGTGCGTGGCCAGCATCTTGGCACCGTACAAGGGCTTGTACGCGCCCTGATGGCAGGTGGCGCAGTTGGCCTTCGGCGCATCACCCGTCGGCCCCAGGCGGTTGGCCGGGTACACGCCCGCGAGTGGGGTGAGGTACTGGGAGTTCAGGTCACGTGTCATGCGGATGCCGTACCACGCGGTGCCGCGCTGCGGTGTGCTGGAGTCCCAGTCTGCAAACGACCGGGTGTTGTGGCAGAAGGTGCAGTTCACGCCCAGCGACTGCGACATGTGCATCATCAACCCGTAGGTGTACTCCGTCTGCTTGGTCGACTG
>JACMKJ010000029.1 GCA_014380155.1 Rhizobacter sp.
CTGGCCAACCGCCGCCAGTTCGAGCTGGCGCTCGCCCGCGAGGTGGACCGGGTGGCCCGCGCCGGCGAGCCGGCCTTGGTCTTGATGTGCGACATCGACCGCTTCAAATCCGTGAACGACACCCATGGCCACGCGGCCGGCGACCTGGTCATCCAATCAGTGGCGCAATCGCTGATGGAATGTGTGCGTCCGATGGACACGGTCTCGCGCTTCGGCGGCGAAGAGTTCGCCATCATCTTGCCCAATTGCCCGCCTGCCTTTGGCCAGACGGTCGCCGAGCGCATTCGCCGCAAGGTGGAGCAACGCGAGGTGGCCATCGGCATCAACGAGACCTTGAAGGTCACGATCAGCCTGGGTGGTGCGTTCGCGCCGCAGTGGGTGCGCTCTTCGGCCACGCTGTGGATCGAGCGCGCCGACCAGCAGCTTTACCGCGCCAAGGCCGAAGGTCGCAACCGTGCCTGCCTGGAGATGCCGCCGGTGTCGCTGGTCAGTGCCGAAGAAAAAGGCATGTTGTTCGGCCATTCGCAGTTCCAGGACCTTGAGTAAGCCATGACCACCCCGATCCCGTCTCCCGCACCGGCCACTGGCCGCCGTGCACGCATCCTGGCCGTGACCAGCGGCAAGGGCGGCGTGGGCAAGACCTTTGTGTCGGCCAACCTGGCCGCCGCACTGGCGCGCCGTGGTGAGCGTGTGCTGGTGCTCGACGCCGACCTCGGCCTCGCCAACCTCGACGTGGTGCTCAACCTCTTTCCCAAGATCACGCTGCACGACGTGTTCACCGGCAAGGCCACGCTCGAAGACGCCATCTTGCCGGCGCCGGGTGGCTTCTCGGTGCTGCTGGCCGGCTCGGGCCTGGTCGAGTACTCGCGCCTTACCTCCGAGGTGCGCGAGCAGCTGCTCAAGATCATCGAAACCGTGGCGCCGCGCTACGACCGCATCCTGCTCGACACCGGCGCCGGCATCTCCGACGTGGTGCTGTTCGCCGTGTCGCTGGCCACCGAGGTGCTGGTGGTGGCTACGCCCGAGCCCACCTCGCTCACCGATGCCTACGCCACCATCAAGGTGCTGGCCACGCAGCAGCAGCGCACGGCCATCGCGCTGGTGGTCAACCAGATCAGCCGGGCTGGCGAAGGCCGCGTGATCCGCGGCCAGCTCCAACAGGTGATCGACCGTTTTGTGTCGCCTTCCTTGCCCGAGGGCAGCGCGCCGGTGAAGCTGGAGCTGCTGGGTGAGATCCCGACCGACACCGCCGTGCGCGAGGCGGTGCAAAAGCGCCAGCTCCTGCTGGAGGCGCTGCCCGGCTGCGAGGCGGCCAAGGGCATCGTGGCGATCGCCGCCAAGCTCGCCACGCCTTGATGTCGGAGCCGACACAACCTGCCACGGCGTTCGAGTGGGTCGGTGGCGAAGCCGCCGTGCGATCGCTCGTCGACCGGTTCTACGACCTGATGGACCTGGAGCCGGCTTTCGCCGGCATCCGTGCCATGCATCCGAGCACGCTCGAGGGCTCGCGCGACAAGCTGTTCTGGTTCTTGTGCGGCTGGCTGGGCGGGCCCCAGCACTACCAGGATCGTTTCGGCCACCCCTTCCTGCGCGCGCGGCATTTGCCGTTTGCCATCGGCATTGCCGAGCGTGACCAGTGGCTCATCTGCATGAAGCAGGCGATGGACGAAGTCGAACTTGACCCTGTGCTCGTCACGCGGCTCGAAGAATCCTTCTTCAAGACCGCCGACTGGATGCGGAACAAGTAGCCGCCAGTCGCGGCGCTCCCACCGCGTGTCTCTGGGTCGACCGCAAGGCGGTTGAATGAGGCTGTCTCAGCACAGCGACGATGCCGCCCATCTCAAGAGCCGACCCATCGAAGAGCCGGTATACGCGCCATTCGTGCACTAATGACCGACCCCAGTCACCGAACTACTTTGAGTTGGTGCCACACTCGTTCTCCGGCCAGCAATTTCGATGGTGTGTCGAGCCCAACAACGCAGGATTCTCATGAGCCAACTCATTCGTTTGGTCTACGCCAGCCGGTCTACTTTTGCGCCCAGTGCGGCGCACCAGGGGCTCGATCCCAGCGTTGCGCGCATCCTCGCGAAATCGCGAAAGAACAATGCAACGCTTGGCATTGTCGGCGGCCTTCTGTTCGGTGACGGTTGCTTCCTCCAATGTCTTGAAGGTAACGCTGACGCCGTGGATGCGCTGTATGAGCGGATCAAGTCTGATCCTCGACATCGCGACGTGACCGTGCTCTCCAGGTCACCTGTCGTTCGCACCTCGTTCGGGGCTTGGTCCATGAAATATGCGCCGGGGGAGGCGCCGCTGCGACGGTTGATGCAGTCCCTGGGGATGAGTCGATTCGACCCCTATGGCATGTCGCCCCAAAACATCGAGGCCGCTGTCGCTTACATGGAACGCGAGGCCGAGTTGGCGCCGACCGCTCAGGGCAAGCAGACCGATCGATCGGACCCTCCTGCGCGCACGGCGCCGGTCAGCTTCATCGACTCGTTCAAAACGGGCCGTCTTGCTTCGCAAAACGGCTCTCCCGTTGATGCCCGACCAGGTGCGGGCAAAGCCGTCAAGGTGATCACTGGGATGGTGATCACCGCCGCGCTGCTCGGATGGGCCTACTGGTCGCTGAGAGCTTGACTTCCCGCGCCATGGGCTGATCGACCCTTCACGAGAACTTTGCGTGGAAACGGGGCGACGTGCGCAAAAGTGCATTCAAGCCGCAGCGGGTGGTGCCGATATGCACCACAGGCGGTTGCACCGCCTGCGCGGCCCGTGTGTTCGCGCGAATCGCACTCCCTACCTCGAGAAGGACTTAGGAAATGACCGTCACCCTGCAAACTGTCAACACCATGAAGACCGTCGCCTTCGGCAAAGCGGATGTCGATAACGTGCTGGCCAAGATGGACGACGCGCAGCTCAACAAGCTCGCATTCGGCGCCGTCGAGCTCGACGCCAGCGGCCGCATCATCAAATACAACGCAGTCGAAGGCGCCATCACCGGTCGAGACCCCAAGACGGTGGTCGGCAAGAACTTCTTCACCGAAGTGGCGCCCTGCACCAACCGGCCCGAGTTCAAGGGCGTGTTCGACGCTGGCGTGCGCGGCAACGACCTGAACACCCTGTTCGAGTACGTCTTCGACCACCAGATGAAGCCGACCAAGGTCAAGATCCACATGAAGCGGGCGATCTCCGGCAGCTCGTTCTGGATCTTCGTCAAGCGGGTCTGAAGGTGATGGCGGCGCCGACCGTTTCGACGGCGCTTGCCTGGCACGCCAGGCCGGGCGCCCTGGCGCACTTCGTCGCCGACCTCATCGCCGATCAAGTGAGCCACCTGCGCCCGGGCGGCTCAACCCTGCCCGAGCGGCCGTGGCCGCTGGACCTGGCACTGAACGAAGAGGGTCTGGGCCTGGACTCCCTGGAGCGGCTGGCCGTGGCATCGGCACTCAACGAAGCCTTGCACCTGCACGAAAGCGGCATCGAAGACCTGCTGCTCGTGCGCCAGCGCTTCGGCGAATGGCTCGAGGTGGCCGCCGAGGGCCTGGCCGTCTTCGATGCGCGGCTGACCTTCCGCACCTCGGGCAGCAACGGCAGCGGCAAGCCGTGCATCCACACCTTGGCCAGTCTGCAGCAAGAGGTCGCGCACTTGGCGACCTTGACGCCGACTGCGCACCGTGTGCTGTCTGCCGTGCCCGCGCATCACATCTACGGTTTCCTGTTCACGGTGCTGCTGCCGGCGCGCCTTGGTTGCGAAGAGGTGCTCGACGTGCGGCGCCAGACGCCGCAGGCCCTGGCGCAACGGATGCGACCCGGCGATCTGCTGATCAGCCACCCGGCGCACTGGGTGCTGGTGGCACGACACGCCGGTCGGCTGCCCGATGGCGTACACGGCGTCACCTCGACTGCGCCCTGTCCCGACTCCGTGGCGCATGACCTGGAGGCGATCGGACTCGAACGCCTGACCCAGGTCTACGGCAGCTCCGAGACCGCCGGGATCGGCACCCGCAGCTCTGCCGCAGCGCCCTATCGGCTGATGCCTTTCTGGTCGCGCGATGCTGGCGATGCCAACAGGCTGCTGCGCACCGGGCCGCAGGGCACGGTCTTCCGGCATGCGATCCAGGATCGTCTCGAGTGGTCCACAGCTGGGGAGTTCAGTGTCTGCGGCCGTCTCGATGAGGCGGTGCAGGTGGGCGGGACCAACGTCTTCCCGTCGCGGATTCGCCAGGTGCTCCTCGGACACCCGCAGATCGCCGACGCCGCTGTGCGGCTGATGGCGCCCGAGGAGGGCGCCCGGCTGAAGGCCTTCATCGTTCCCGCGCCCGGCGCCGACCCGCACGCCCTGCGCGCTGAACTGTGGTCTTGGACCGAAGCACGCCTCGGTGCGCCAGACCGGCCCAAGGCCTACACCTTGGGCGATCACCTGCCTCGCAACGCCATGGGCAAACTGGCCGACTGGCCGCTCGGCCCGCAGATCTCAAGCGCCTGAACGCGACGCCGACCGCTGCAGGAGCCATGCGCAGCGGTCGTTCAATTCGGCAGGCACCTCGAATTGGGACACGCCGCCTTCAAGGGAAGAAAAACGGGCTGGCGACGAGGCTTATCGCCGCTTCGATCGCGCTTGCCCGACCGCAAGATCCGTGGGTGGACATGTCGTGCCATGGGGCCCGTCATTCTGAGCCGAGCGCAGAACTCAACAGGAGTCGCCGCGAAATGACAGATGGTCTTTGGCGTCGGTCATGTCCGCGCTTTTGACGTAGACCATGTGCCGGGGCACGACCGGCCGGCCGAGAGCCTGACGCGCCGCCTGAGGACAGACAAATGATCAAACTGAGGTTGCACGCATCCGAGTTCGCGGTACTGGACGAGGCCGACAGGGCTTGCGGCGACTGTGGTGCGGCAGAACGTGTTGGATTCCTGTTCGACTACGCCTACCAGCCCATCGTGGATGTGGCAACTCGCACCGTCTATGGACACGAGGCATTGGTCAGAGGGCCCAACGGCGAAGGTGCGCTGAGCGTGCTGTCACAGGTCAACGAAGGCAACAGGTACCGCTTTGACCAGGCCTGCCGGGTCAAGGCGATCAAAGGCGCCGCCCGACTCGGCATTCAGGAACGGATATCCATCAACTTTCTGCCCAATGCCATCTACAAACCGGAGGTCTGCATCCGCACGACACTGGAGGCAGCGCGCGTACACGGGTTCCCGCTTGATCGAATCATCTTCGAGGTCACCGAGGGTGATCGGGTCGAAGACGGGCCATGGCTGGCCGAGATTCTTCGCGAATACAAGCGCTGCGGGCTCCTGACGGCGATCGATGATTTCGGTGCGGGCTATGCGGGGCTGAGCCTGCTCGCAGGATTTCAGCCGGACCTGATCAAGATTGACATGGAACTGGTGCGAAACGTCGACCACAGCAGATCCCGCCAGGCCATCGTCCGCGGTCTGGTGCGGATATGCGCCGACCTGGGAGTCAAGGTCATCGCAGAGGGTATCGAAACGGCGGGCGAGCGCGACTTCCTTGCGGACGCCGGCATCCATCTGATGCAAGGTTATCTGTTCAGCCGCCCCGTATTCCAAGGCGTCGGCAAGATCGACCCCATCGCTTGGGGTGGGGCCAACTCACTGCCGACCGTCGGGGTCGAGTCGTGAACGAGACTGTTCAGTTCGAATCGCCTGAGCTGCCCGCATCGCTCGTACTCGCCACCCGCAGCTGAATTGGAACCGCTCGAACCGTGTCAGGTGCCGCCTGCCCGCAGCAACACCACCAGCGCCCCGTTGCCGCCCTCTGCAGGCCGCGCCTGCACAAACGCCAGCACCTCCTGCTTTTGCACCAGCCAGCTGTGCACGCGCCCCTTGAGAACCGGCTCGCGCCCGGGTGAGCCGAGGCCTTTCCCATGCACCACCCGCACGCAGCGCAGTTGCTGCGCCATCGAGTCGCGCACGAACGCGCCCAGCCGCTCGCGGGCTTCGTCGCGGCGCAGGCCATGCAGGTCGACCTGCGCCTGGATCGTCCAGCCGCCGCGTCGCAGCTTGCGCACCACGTCGAGCCCGATGTCGGGGCGGCGGTAGAACAGCGCGTCGTCGGTTTCGAGCAGCGACTCGACGTTGAACTCGTCAGAGATCGTCTCGCGCAGCGCGGCACGCTCGTCGCGTTGGCGTTGTTTGGGCTCGGGCTCGGGTGGCTCGGGCGCGGTGTGGGCGCGGCCCTTGTCGGGCAGGGACTGCACACGGCCGACGGTAGTGGCGAACAACTCGCGCTCACGCTTGTCTCGCGCTTCAGCCTCGCGCCGCCGTGCCGCCAAGGCTTCGGCTTCACGTTGCGCCTGCAACAAGGCGGCCTTCAGGCCACCCAGGTCTTGCAGGCTGCGCGCCTTTTTCACATCAACCCCCTCTCGGCGAACGACACCACCTCGGCCTGGCCCACCACCAGGTGGTCGAGCACACGGACGTCGATCAAGGCAAGCGCCTTGTTCAGCGTCTGCGTCAGGTACTCATCGGCTTTCGACGGCTCGGCCGCGCCCGACGGGTGGTTGTGCGCCAGCAGCACCGCTGCGGCCCCCAGCTCCAGTGCGCGCTTGAGCACCTCGCGGGGGTAGACGCTGGTCTGCGTGAGGCTGCCGCGAAACATCTCCTCGGCGCGGATCAGCCGGTTCTGCGCGTCGAGAAACAGCACCACGAACACCTCGTAGCCGCGCGAGCCGATCTGCAGGCGCAGATAGTCTTTCACCCGGGTGGGCGAGTCGAACACCGGCCGCTGCATCAGCTCTTGCGCGAGCGAGCGGCGCGCCAGCTCCAGCACGGCGCTCATCTCGGCTCGTTTGGCGGGCCCCAGGCCCTTGATGCGCTTGAGGTCTTCGGGTTCGGCCTGCAACAGGCCGCTCAGCCCACCCAGCTCGGTGAGCATTTGCTGTGCAAGCTGCAACACCGAAGTGCCCTTGAAGCCGGTGCGCAGCAGCAGGGCGATCAGCTCGGCATCGGCCAGTGCGGCGGGGCCGCGCTGGAGCAGCTTTTCGCGCGGGCGTGCATCGGGGGGAAGGTCTTTGAGCACCATGGCAGGGCGGGCACCTAAAATTCGAACCAGTCTATCGAAGGAAATTCATTGAACCACGCAGTCAAACAGGTGCAGCACGGCTCGTTCCTGACCTTGCACTACCGGCTGAGCGGCCCCGACGGCGCCGACATCATCAACACCTTTGCCGACAAACCGGCCACGCTGTCGCTCGGCTCGGGCGAGCTGGCGCCGGCCGTCGAGGCGAGGCTGATGGGGCTGGCCGAAGGCACGCGAACTTCGTTCGAGCTCGCCGCGGGCGAAGCTTTTGGCCATCGCAACCCCGACATGCTGCAGCGCGTGAAGCTCACGCTGCTGCACCAGCTGGGTGACCCCGATGAAAAATACAGCCTCGGCGACGTGGTGCAATTCCCCACGCCCGATGGGCAAGGCGCCTACGCGGGCGTGGTGCGTGAAGTGGGCAGCGACTGGCTGTTGTTCGACTTCAACCACCCGCTGGCCGGGCAGCCGGTGACGTTTGAAGTGCATGTGATCGGGGTGTTGTGATGATTGCCGTGAACGAAATCCTGCTCGCCGAGCCGCGTGGTTTTTGCGCGGGCGTCGACCGCGCCATCGAGATCGTCGAACGGGCGCTGGCCAAGTTTGGCGCGCCGATCTATGTGCGCCACGAGATCGTGCACAACACCTACGTGGTCAACGACCTCAAGGCCAAGGGCGCGATCTTCATCGAAGACCTGGCCGACGTGCCACCGGGCGCCACGCTGGTGTTCAGCGCGCACGGC
>JACMKJ010000372.1 GCA_014380155.1 Rhizobacter sp.
CCTCGCGACGTTCAACAACGCCCGGCCCAACGCCCGCAGCCGCACTCCGCGCGCCCCGGCCCCAACACCGCTTTTGGGGGCCCGAACAAGGCCTTCGGCCCGCGCCGCAACGCGCCGGTGCGCCCCCAGCGCGACGACGATGACGACGACTTCCCGCAGCACGCCGAAAAGCCCGGCAGCATGCGCCTGTCCAAGCGCATGAGCGAGCTGGGCATTGCCTCGCGCCGCGAAGCCGACGAGTGGATTCCCAAGGGCTGGGTGCGTGTGGACGGCAAGGTCATCACCGAGCTCGGCTCACGTGTCATGCCCGGCCAGCTCATCAGCATCGAGGCCAAGGCCCGCGATGCGCAAGCACTGAAGGTCACCATCCTGATCAACAAGCCTGTGGGCTACGTGAGCGGCCAGGCCGAAGACGGCTACGAGCCCGCCTCGGTGCTGGTGACGCCGCAAAACCAGTGGCGCGAAGACCGCTCGGGCGTGCGTTACCTGCACAGCCACATGCGCGGGCTGGCCCCCGCCGGCCGGCTCGACATCGACTCCGTCGGCCTGCTGGTGCTCACGCAAGACGGCCGCATCGCCAAGCAACTCATCGGCGAAGACAGCGAGGTCGAGAAGGAATACCTGGTGCGTGTGAACACGCTCGACGGCCAGGCCCTGCCCGAGGACCAACTGGCCCTGCTCAACCACGGGCTTGAGCTCGACGGCGAAGCGCTGCGCCCGGCCGTGGTGGAGTGGGTCAACGACGACCAGCTGCGCTTCGTGCTGCGCGAGGGCAAGAAGCGCCAGATTCGCCGCATGTGCGAACAGGTGGGCCTGAAGGTGCTGGGCTTGAAGCGCGTGCGCATCGGCCAGGTGATGCTGGGCGACCTGCCGGCGGGGCAGTGGCGCTACCTGCGCGGCGACGAACGTTTCGCCGAACCCGTCACCGCCGCTGCCATCTGAACCCGCTGGCCTCCAGCTGCGGCCTGGTGTAAAACGCCGCATGCAAAACACGGCCTGGTATTCACAGTTCGCCAAGTCCGCCGCGCATTTTTGCGGCCGGCCCCGTGTGTTCACACTCGCCGCGGCAGTCATCGTGGTGTGGCTCGTCACGGGGCCGCTGTTCGGCTTCAGTGACACCTGGCAGCTGGTCATCAACACCGGCACCACGATCGTCACCTTCCTGATGGTGTTCCTGATCCAGAACACACAGAACCGCGACACCGAGGCCATCCAGGTGAAGCTCGACGAGTTGATCCGCGCCACCCAGGGCGCGCACAACGCCCTGCTCGACCTGGAAGAGCTTGAAGAGGAAACGCTCGACGCCTTCAAGCGCAAGTACCAGGCGCTGGCTGCCACGGCGCGCCTCGCCATCGAACAGGGAGCACAAGACACCGGAACGCCCGAGCCCTGAGCGCGCCGACCGCTTCGCATGCGGTGCGTGGGTCGCCCGAACTGGCAGCCCTTCGCCGCACTTCGTATCTGCCTGTAAGCCCTTCATTTGGGAAAACCCGCAGCGGAAAGTGTGAGATTCCCCCGCAAATGAGGGGTTGCGCGGCGAATCTTGGCTTGTATTGCGCAACAAACAGACACGCCGCAACACGTCGATTGAGCCGCTAATGCACACCTGTCCAAGCAGGGGAGGAACGTGTCATGAAGCGCAGAAATCTGGTGTTGGGTGGTCTGGTCGGCGGTGTTGCAACGGGCTTTCCGGGCCTGGTGATGGCACAGACCAGTGTCATCAAATTCGGCCAATCGGCGGCCATGACCGGCACCGATGCCGACCACGGCCGAGACATCCGCGCGGGCATCGTGGCGGCCTTCGAGGCCGCCTCCAAGACGGGCAGCACACGCTTCGAGCTGATCACGCTCGACGACGCCGGGTCAACCGAGCGTTGTGCACAAAACGTGGGTGCGCTGCTGAATTCCAACGTCTCTGCGCTGATCGGCCTCACCAGCGGCGCGGGCGCCGAAGCCGCCATGACCGCCATCGACCTGAGCCAGATGCCGCTGCTCGGCACCGCCAGCGGCACCATGGGCCTTCGCAACGACAAGCTGAGCTCGACGTATCACGTGCGCGCCGGCTACGACCTCGAATTCAAGCGCATGGTCGCCTACGCCAAGGAGCGCGCCTTGCTGCGCGTGGGCCTGGTCTACCAGCAAGAAACCACTTCGCCCAACCTCGCCGCCATGACCGGCGCGCTCACGGCCGCGGGCATCTCGCCCAAGGAGGCGATTGCGATCGAGCCGACGACTGCATCGTTCCAGGCCGCGGCCGACAAGCTGAGCGCCGCCAGCCTCGACTGCGTGCTGTTCGTGGCGGGTGCGGCCCCGGTGGCGGCCATCATCGACCAGATGCACGCCGCCAAGTACCGCGGCCTGTTCTATGCGTCGTCGATGGCTGGCCAGGACCTCATCGACACCCTGGCCGCCAAGAAACAGAGCGCCATCTTGAGCGTGGTCGTGCCACGCCCTTCGTCGATGGGCTTGCAGGTCGTCAGCCGCTGCCATGCCGACCTGGCGGCGCTGAACACCGGCGCCAAGATGAGTGTGACCACGCTCGAGGGCTACATCAGCGGGCGCATCGCGGTCGAAGCGGCGCGCAAGGCGCTGAACGTGGCCAGCGTCACCAAGCGCAGCATGAAAGACGCCTTGAGCACCCTGCGCGCCGACCTGGGCGGCTACACGGTGCAGTTCGCGCCGGGCAGCACGCAGGGCTCGAAGTATGTGGAGCTGGTGGCGATCGACCGCTACGGCCGACTGGTGGCCTGAGCCAGCAGCTCGCGCGCCCGCGCACCCCAGCCCGGGTCGTTCACCGCACGCTGCGCCGCCGTGATGGCGGCCTCGCGCTCACCCAGCTCGAGCAGCACCGTGGCCAGGTTGACCCA
>JACMKJ010000373.1 GCA_014380155.1 Rhizobacter sp.
AGCCCGCGCCCAGGCGCAGCGCCTGGTGGCCGAGCTGCCCGAGGGTGATGCGCAAGAGCGTGCCGTGGCCCTGGTGCGCTCACTCGACCGCCTGAGCAACACCGCCACCAAGCTGCTGCAGCTCTCGCGCGTGGAGTCGGGCATCGGCCTGGAGCGCGAGCCGGTCGACCTGAGGCAACTGGCCACCCTGGTGCTCGACGAGTTTCGCCACCACGCCGACGCCACCCACCGCCTGACGGTGCAGCTACCGGCCCAACCGGTGGTGGTGCAAGGCGATATGGACGCGCTCGGCATCGCCATCCGCAACCTGATCGAAAACGCGCTCAAGCACGCGCCTCAGGGGCAGGTCCAGGTTCGGGTGGAAGCGCCGGGCCGGGTGATCGTCAGCGACGACGGCCCGGGTGTGGCCAGCAAGGTCCTGGCCACACTCTCCGAGCCCTACTCGCGCGGCTCCACTCGCACCGAAGGCACAGGCTTGGGCCTGTCCATCGTGGCCCGCATCGCCCAGCAGCAGCACGCGAGCCTGCTGCTGGAATCGCCGCCGCCGGATGTGGCGCACGGCTTTCGTGCCACCTTGAACATCGCAGACGCTCCGCCGCCTTAAGCGTGCCTTCAGGTGGGGCGCAAAAAATGCGCCCGATGCTGAATGCCATGCCATCGCCGTCGGTTCTGAGCGCACCTGCGAGCGCCGTCTCTGACGACAGAGGCTGGAACCCGCTCAGCCTGGCCTGGCTCGCCAGTGCCTGGGTCGCCACGCTGATGAACTGGCCGCTGTGGGCCGCGCTCGACCGCCTGCCCGAAACCCACAGCGTGCGAGGGCGCCTGTTCCTGCTCGCCCTGTGCGCCATGCTGGCCGCGCTCACCGCGCTGCTGCTGAGCCTGGCCGCCTGGCGCTGGAGCATCAAGCCGGTGCTGGCGCTGTTTCTGCTGTCGGGAGCCGCCGGCGCGCACTTCATGGGTGCCTACAACGTGGTAATCGACTCCACCATGATGGTCAACGTGCTGCACACCGACCTGCACGAAACCCGCGATCTGCTGAGCGGCAAGCTGTTCGCGAGCGCCTTGCTGCTGGGCGTGCTGCCGCTGGCCTGGCTGCTGCCGCTGCGCGTGCAGCGCCTGGGCTGGAAGCAGTTGCGCCGCAACCTGTGGGGTGCGACGACCGCTGGCGTGGTGCTGGTGGCCCTGCTGCTGCTGTTTTTTGCGGACATGTCGGCCACCATGCGCAACCACAAACCGGTGCGCTACCTGATCAACCCGCTCAACTCCTTCTACGCCCTGGGCATGGTCGTCGCCGAAGCCCATGCCAAACCCGGTGGCCCGCCAGTGCCCGTGGGCACCGACGCACGCCTGGTTGTGCGAGCCGGCGCTGCCAGACCACGCCTTCTGGTGCTGGTGCTCGGCGAAACCGCCCGCGCCGACCACTTCTCGCTCAATGGCTACACACGCTCCACCACACCGCGCCTGGGTGAACTGGACGTGCTGAGCTTTCGCGCCGTGAGTTCTTGCGGCACCAGCACTGCGGCCTCCGTGCCCTGCATGTTCTCCGTCTTCGGCAAGGCAGGTTTCGAGGCCCAAAGCCGCCCTCACGAAAACCTGCTCGACGTGTTGCAGCACGCCGGCCTTGCGGTGTTGTGGGTCGACAACCAATCGGGCTGCAAGGGCGTGTGCGATCGCGTGGCCAACGCCCACTCGGCGGGTGCCTCTTGTGAAGACGGTGAATGCCTCGACGAGGCCTCGTTGCATGGGCTCGACGAGCGCATCGCCGCCCTTCCCGCCGAGCGCCGAGAGAAGGGCGTGGTGGTGGTGATTCACCAGATGGGCAGCCACGGCCCGGCCTACTGGAAACGCTCGCCGGCCTCGCACAAGCGCTTCGAGCCCGAGTGCCAGACCATCGCGCTGCAAGACTGCGACCGGCAGGCGCTGGTCAACGCCTACGACAACTCCATTGCCTACACCGACCAGGTGCTGGCCAGCACCATCGCCTGGCTTCGTTTGCAGGCTGACTTGTACGACTCTGCCTTGCTGTACGTGTCGGACCACGGCGAGTCATTGGGCGAGAACAACCTGTATCTGCATGGCCTGCCCTACGCCTTCGCGCCCCAGGAACAAAAACACGTGCCGATGGTGATGTGGCTGTCTCCGGCCGCCGAACAGGCGCTCACGCCGGGCTGCCTGAAACAGCGGCTCGACACCCCCTTCACTCACGACAACCTTTCACACACCGTGCTCGGGATGATGGGTGTGCAGACCGAGGTCTACCGCAGCGCGCTCGACGTGACGGCGCCGTGCCGGGCCGCGTAGGGCGTCTGCGTCAGAACAACTCACCCTGCCCGTTGGCCGGCGCCAGCCGAGGCTTGCGAAACAGCGTGAGGTCGAGTTCGGTGCGTGTCTTGTTGAGGCCGAGCCGGGCGCAGGCCTTGATGAAGCGCTGCTGCAACAGCTGAGCCCACACCCCCTCGCCCTTCATGCGGCTGCCGAAGGTGGCGTCGTAGTCCTTGCCGCCGCGCATCTCGCGCACCCGGGCCATCACCCGGGCGGCGCGCTGCGGGAAATGCTGCTCCAGCCATTGCTGGAACAGCGGGTTCACCTCCCAGGGCAGGCGCAACACCACGCTGAAGGCCGAGCGGGCCCCGGCCGCCGCGGCGGCTTCGAGGATGCGCTCCAGCTCGGGCTCGTTGATGAACGGAATGACCGGCGACACGCTCACACCGACCGGCACACCGGCGCGGGCGAGTGTCTCGATGGTGCGCAGCCGGCGCTGCGGTGACGCGGCGCGCGGCTCCAGGATGCGCGAGAGATTGGCATCGAGCGAAGTCACCGACACATACACCGCCGCCAGCCGCTCGGCGGCCATCGGGGCGATGAGGTCGAGGTCGCGCTCCACACCCGATGACTTGGTGACCAGCGAAAACGGATGTTTGCACTCGGCCAGCAGCTCTATCAGAGAGCGTGTGATGCCGAGCTTGCGCTCGATGGGCTGGTAAGCGTCGGTCGCCGAGCCGATGTTGAGCAAAGCGGGCTCATAGTTGCGGCTCGCGAAGGCCTCGCGCAAGCGCTGTGTCGCGTTGACCTTGGCGATGATGCGGGTCTCGAAGTCGAGCCCCGGCGACATGTTGAGGTAGCTGTGCGTGGGCCTCGCAAAACAGTAGATGCAACCGTGCTCGCAGCCCCGGTAGGGGTTGATCGACAGGTCGAACGAGATATCGGGAGAGTCGTTGCTGGAGAGGATCGACTTGACCCGCTCTTCGATGATCTGCGTGCTCACGGGAACCTGCTCTTCACTCGCAGCCTGCTCAAGCGTGCCCCAGCCGTCGTCAAAACTCTCGCTCGGCTGGCGGGTGTAACGGTGAACGATGTCCCAGGCCGTGCCACGGCCCTTGAGAGTGCCAAGGTCTGGGGGAGCGGGAGGTGGGGCTTGCATACTGTACATTTATACAGTATTTAATGTCTCCCTGCCTCCCTGTTTCACTCAAGTCGAAACCTCTCTGCGAGGCAATTCAGCTGCGCCTGCGCCCGCGCATCGCGAACCCGATCGCGACCAGCCCGGCCAACATCAGAACGTAGGTGCCAGGCTCGGGCACTGGCGTGGTGACACTCGCGAACGGGCCCGGTGCAAAGTTGTCCGACAGAAAGCTGGGAGACCACACCACGTCGTGAGTCAGATCGCCATGGCGCGAAAACACCGCTGCGAACGCCGGCGGCCCGTGCGGGTGTTCGCGGGCAGCGTAGGCAAAGCTCATGGGGTGCGCGCCTTCCGCAAGCTGCAGCGCAAAGCCTGGGCCCGCCCGCACCGAGGGGCCAGCGTGATTCAACCAAGTGTTGGCAGAGTGAACAACACTCTCCGAGCGATCGACGCTGACGAGGTTGGTTGCCATCGAGATCAACGGAGCAGTGCACAACGCGCCCAGAACCAGCAAGCGCAGTGGAATCTGAGAGAGATCGGGTGTCATGTGAGCGACCTTTCGGTTGGCGCAAATGGACAACTCGCTGTGCGCAGACAAGCGAGGCCGCGGCCGACCTGTCGATCCATTCGATCAGCCGATGTGGGGTTGTATCGGCAGAGCAGGCATGCGGTCGGTGCGCTGGCGTACGCACGCTGCGCAGCACGCCCCCCCTGCTTGCGGGGAGACGTCGTCGAGGCAAATAGCCCAAGGCTTTGTTCGTTATCGAACAGACCCTCTCCTGCGCGTGACTGAGACTCAAAAAAATCAGGCGCTTTACGAGACCCCACACGATGAACACGCTGTGCTGAACAAACCCCGACAAGGTTTCGGCGATCACCCGGCCCGAGAAGTTTCCAAGTCGCGCGCCCTGCCTGCGGTGAAGGCCGCGCCGTTCGCAAACATCCGCGCCGACTTGAGGGCGCACGGTGGCAACTGGGGCGCGCAAGGCTTCTGGGCGCTGGTGGTTTACCGCTTCGGCCGGTGGCGCTACGGCGTGCGGCCGGTGCTGCTGCGAAAGTTGATGTCGGGGCTCTACAAGATGGCGTTCAAGTTCGTGCAGATCGTCACTGGCATCGAGTTGCCGTGTGAAGTGGAGATCGGCCGCAACTTCGTGATCGACCATTTCGGCGGGATCATCATCAGCGGCTACGCCAGGTTTGGCGACAACTGCCGCATCCGCAACGGCGTGTGCATTGGCTTGAGCCGCGTGAGCGACCCGTGCGCCGCCGTGATCGGCAACAACGTCGACATCGGCTCGGGCGCCAAGCTGCTCGGGCGCATCACGGTAGGAAACAACGTGCTGATCGGCGCCAACTCGGTGGTGACACGCGATGTACCGGCCAATTCCATCGCGATCGGTGTGCCCGCGGTCATCAAACCGCGCCGCCAGCCGACGCTCGCGCCAAGCCAGCGGGTGGCTTGAGTTCAGCGGTCAGGGCAGAGGCAGGTCGACGTCGCCTGCGAAGGGCGGCTTGGGTGGGGCCACCTTGGCCGCCTCAGGCGTGAAACCCGCCTTGCCAATGGCCTCGCGGAAAGCGTCAGGCCGAGCCCAGCTGGGCTCGATCTCCACCGAATAGGTTTCCATGTTGACGCGAACTCTCGCGCCAGTGTCCAGCGCCTTCACCGACTTCACGATGGTGCCGGCCGAGCGACTCGAAAACATGTCTTTCACTTTGAAGGTGATCAAGGTGGCTCCTCAGGCGGTAGAACAAGGGTGCCTGGAAGATAGCGCCAGCGCGGATTTCCTTCTGTGCTGTAGCCCACACAGCGGATCACCCGATGTGCAGGTCGATATCGCCACCCCGCTGGGCTGCTGCCAGCTGGCGGTTCTTGAAGTCGCGAGTACCTCGCGCCGCCTGTTGCTTTCGCTGGCCAAGGGAGAGACCATCACGCAGGAGACGTCGACCTTGTAAACCCGGCGATCCTCGATCGGTTGTCGCAACACCCTGAACTCACTCAACAAACAGGAGCCAGACCATGGCGAAGAACACCAGCAATCCCTTCGGCGACGTCACCCAGATGATGGAGCAATTCAAGATGCCCGGCATCGACATGTCGGCCATCGTCGAGGCGCGTCGCAAGGACATCGAGGCGCTGACCGATGCCAATAAGGCCGCTTTCGAGTCGATGCAGGCCCTGGCGGCCAAGCAGACCGCGATGATGACCGAGGCGATGCAGAGCCTGCAGACCGCCGCTCAGGGCATGCTCAGCGGCGGCCTGTCCGATCCGGCCAAGCAGACAGAGATCATGCGCAAGGGCTTCGAGAAGACGCTGGTCGACATGAAAGACCTGGCCGAGATGGCGCAAAAGGCGCAATCCGACGCCGTGGCCCAGATCACGCAGCGTGCCGCCGAGCAGATGCAGGGTTTGAAGAAGCTGATGCAGCCCAAGTAGCCGGGCTCAATTGGCGCAGTTGCCTCAGGGCGTGATGGCGACCTTCAACACGCCATCTCGCTGGTGGCCAAACAGCTCGTAGGCCGCCTCGATGTCGTCAAGCTTGAAGCGGTGAGTCACCATCGACTCCAAGTCGACCCGCCGCGCCGCGATCACCGCCATCAGCCGGCGCATGCGCTCCTTCCCACCCGGGCAGAGCGTGGTGATGATCTTGTGGTCGCCCAAACCGGCGGCGAACGGCCCGAGCGGGATCGTCAGGTCGGTCGAATAGACGCCCAGGCTCGACAGCGTTCCCCCCGGGCGCAGCACGCGCAGGCACGACCCGAAGGTCTGTTGCGTGCCGAGCGCCTCGATCGCCACGTCAACGCCGCGGCCGTCGGTGAGGCGCATGATCTCCTCGACGGGATCGACCTTGCTGCCATCGATCACGTGATCGGCGCCCATCCTCAAGGCGATGGCCAAGCGGTTGGCGAGCCGGTCGACTCCGATCACCATCGCCGCACCGCTGAGCTTGGCGCCCGCGGTCGCACACAAGCCGATCGGGCCCTGCGCAAACACCGCCACGGTGTCGCCGATCCGCACACCTGCGCTTTCGGCGCCGCTGAAGCCGGTCGACATGATGTCGGGGCACATCAGCACCTGCTCGTCAGTGAGTGAATCGGGGACTGGCGCCAGGTTGGCCATCGCGTCGGGCACCAGCACATATTCGGCCTGGCAGCCGTCGATGGTGTTGCCGAACTTCCAGCCACCCATCGCCTTCCAGCCATGTGCTGTACCGGCACCGTCCTGCGAGCCCACGCCGCACAGGCACGCGGTACTCCAGCCGCTCGGCGTGATCGCTCCGGCAATCACGCGCTGGCCTTCCCGGTAGCCACGCACGCCCGACCCGAGCTTCTCGATCACACCGACCGGTTCGTGGCCGATCGTCAGCCCCCTTTGCACGGGGTACTCGCCCTTGAGGATGTGGATGTCGGTGCCGCAGATCGTGGTCGTGGTCACACGCAGCAGGGCGTCCTGCGGGCCGACATCGGGAATGGGCTTGTCGTCGAGGACGATGCGCCCAGGCTCGACGAAGATCGCAGCTTTCATCATGGTCATGGGGAGTTCCTCCAGAGGCGGGGCGCGCCTGGAAGACTTCCCCGACGTGGACATCACGGTACTCCGATGCCCCTGGTCGGCTAACGGCGGTCACGCCGCGTGGGGGTAGGACAAAAGCGCGCTTGAACCCACGGCGGGAACTCGACGACTGTCGAGCTCCCTGGAATCAATACATGTCACCACCCGAGCTCCCGGGCGCCATGTTCTCGAATTTCGTGAGGGGCTTGAGGAAAGCCAGTTTCACCGTACCGGTGGGCCCGTTACGCTGCTTCCCGATGATGATCTCGGCCACACCAGGCTCCTTGCTGGCCTCTTTGGTGTAGTAGTCGTCGCGGTAGATGAACATGATGACGTCGGCGTCCTGCTCGATGGCGCCGGACTCGCGCAAGTCGCTCATCATCGGGCGCTTGTCGGTGCGGGTTTCGACGCTTCGGTTGAGCTGCGACAGCGCGATCACCGGGCACTTCAGCTCTTTGGCCAGTGATTTCAAACCGCGCGAAATCTCGCCGATCACCGTCGCACGGTTTTCTTCGCTGCTGCCGCCGCTGCCGCTCATCAGCTGCAGGTAGTCGACCACGATCAAGCCAAGCTGGCCACACTGGCGGGCCTGGCGGCGCGCGCGGGCACGCAGCTCGGTGGGGGTGAGGGCCGAGCCTTCGTCGATGAACACGGCCGCCTTGCCGAGCTTTTCGACGGCCTCCGAGAGGCGGCCCCATTCGTCGTCGCGCAGCTTGCCGGTGCGCAGGTTGCTCTGGTCGATGCGACCGAGTGAACCCACCATGCGCAGCGCCAGCTGGGCGGCGCCCATTTCCATGGAGAACACGACCACTGGCAGGCCTTCGTTCACGGCCACGTGTTCTGCGATGTTGAGCGCGAAGGCGGTCTTGCCCATCGAAGGGCGAGCCGCCAGGATGATCAGGTCGCCGGCTTGCAGGCCGGCGGTCATCTTGTCCATGTCGTAGAAGCCGGTGCGCACGCCGGTCACCTCTTCGGCACCGTTCTCGTGCAGCTCGTTCACCCGATCGATCAGCTGCACGACCAGCGTGTCCATGCTGATGAAACCCTGGCGCGAGCGTGAGCCTTCTTCGCCGATCTTGAAGATCTTGCTTTCAGCCTCGTCGAGGATCTGCGGCACCGGCCGGCCCTGCGGGTTGAAGGCTGCCGTGGCGATCTCGTCGCTGGCTGCCACCAGCTTGCGCAGCACCGCGCGCTCACGCACGATTTCAGCGTAGCGCCGCAGGTTGGCCGCGCTCGGCACGCTCTGCGCCAGCGCGTTGAGGTAAGCCAGGCCGCCGCAGTCTTCGGCCTTGCCCAGGCTTTGCAGCTGCTCGAACACCGTGATCACGTCGGCCGGCTTCGACGCGTTCATCAAGCTGCCGATGGCGGCGTAGATCAGGCGGTGCTCGTGGCGGTAGAAGTCGCTGTCGGTGAGCAGGTCACCGGCACGGTCCCAGGCGCTGTTGTCGATCAGCAAGCCGCCGATCACGCTTTGTTCGGCTTCGATGGAATGAGGCGGGATGCGCAGGCGCGACACCTCGTCGTCGGAGCGAGAAGAGTTGGCGGGAAAGCCGGGGGTCGAAAAGACAGCAGACATCGGAGGAATGATAGGGGCCGCAGCCCCCAGCGGGTGTGGACAAGGCTGTGGAAATCCAGAGGAGCTTCAGGGGACAGTCTGGGGACAGAAACGAAAAAGGGCCGGCAAAATGCCGACCCTTTTGTCGTGATGCGCAGAAACCTCAGTCGGTTTCGCCCACCACCACCACCTTGACGTCGACCACCACGTCGGTGTGCGCAGCCACGCTCACCGTGTGCTCGCCAACTGTCTTCAGCGGGCCGTTGGGCAAGCGCACTTGCGACTTGGCGACCTTGAAGTCGATGCGCGTCAGCGCTTCGGCGATGTCATGGTTGGTCACCGAGCCGAACAGACGGCCATCGACACCCGCCTTTTGCGTGATGTGAACGGTGCGGCCGCTCATCTTCTCGCCCAGGGCTTGTGCACCAGCCAGCTTCTCGGCAGCGGCCTTTTCGAGCTCGGCGCGCTTGGCTTCGAATTCCTTGATGGCCGACTCGGTCGCGCGGCGAGCCGAGCGCGAGGGGATCAGGAAGTTGCGTGCGTAGCCGTCCTTGACCTTGACGACGTCGCCCAGGTTGCCGAGGTTGGCGATTTTTTCCAGAAGGATGATTTGCATGTGATTGCTCCTCAGACCTTGTGCTGGTCGCTGTACGGCAGCATCGCCAGGAAGCGGGCGCGCTTGATACAGGTGGTCAGCTGGCGCTGGAAGAAAGCACGCGTACCGGTCAGGCGAGCCGGCGTGATCTTGCCGTTTTCACCGATGAAGTCGCGCAGGGTGTCGAT
>JACMKJ010000374.1 GCA_014380155.1 Rhizobacter sp.
CAGGCCAGCGTGCGCGCCAGCGGCAGACCGCTGTCGGCGCCCCAGCGCAGCGCCAGGCTGAGCAACAGTTCCAGGCCCGTGGCACCGGGTTCGGCTTCGGCGAAGGGCAGGTTCTTGGCGTCTTCGTCGACCGGTGTGTGGTCGCTCACCAGGGCGTCGACCGTGCCGTCGGCGAGGGCGGCACGCAGGGCGTCGCGGTCGCGTTGCTGGCGCAGCGGCGGGGTGAGGCGCATCGCCGCATTGAAGTAGCCGATGTCCATGTCGGTGAGGTGCAGCTGGTTCACGCTCACGTCGCAGGTGACCGGCAGGCCCTCGGCCTTGGCGCGGCGCACGAGCTCGATGCCGGCGGCACTGCTCAGGCGGCACAGGTGAACCCGCGCGCCGGTCGCACGCATCAACTCGAAGATGGTGTGCAGCGCAATCGTCTCGGCGATCACCGGCACACCCGCCAAGCCCAGGCGTGTGGCGAGCGCGCCGCTGGCGGCCACGCCCTTGCCGAGGTAAGAGTCTTGCGGGCGCAGCCACACGCTGTAGCCGAAGGTCGACGCGTACTGAAGCGCGCGCTGCATCACCAGGGTGTCGGCCAGCGCCACATCGGCCTGCGAAAAACCCACGCAGCCGGCTTCGGTCAACTCGGCCATCTCGGTCAGCACTTCGCCAGCCAGGTTTCGCGTGAGCGCGCCCAGCGGGTAGAGGTGCGCCTGGTTGAGGTTGCGCGCGCGGAACTTGAGCATCTCGACCAGGCCCGGCTCGTCGAGCGGCGGGTCGGTGTCGGGCGGGCAGACCAGGCTGGTCACACCGCCAGCCACTGCGGCGGCCATTTCCGACTCGAGCATGCCTTCGTGTTCATGCCCAGGCTCACGCAGGCGTGCTGCCAGGTCGACCAGGCCGGGGGCGACGATCAGGCCGCTCGCGTCGATGCTGCGGTTGGCGTGGAAGTCGGGGCTGACCTTGCCCAGCGACACGATGCGGCCCGCAGCGATGGCCACGTCACCCATCTCGTCGCGCCCGGTGGCGGGGTCTAGCAAGCGGCCGTTCTTGATCAAAACTTTCATCTTGGGTTGTGCTCCCGTCAGGCGTTGTTGCCCGCAATCGTCGACATGACCGCCATGCGCACCGCAATGCCGAAAGTGACCTGCGGCAGGATCACGCTCTGCCGCCCATCGGCCACCGACGAGTCGATCTCGACCCCGCGGTTGATCGGGCCCGGGTGCATCACGATCGCATCGGGCTTGGCATGGGCCAGCTTCTCTTGCGTGAGGCCGTAGTTCTTGAAGAACTCGCCGGCGCTGGGCAGCATGGCGCCGCTCATGCGCTCGTTTTGCAGCCGCAGCATGATGATCACGTCGGCGCCCTTGATGCCTTCGACCATGTCGTGGCACACGCGCACGCCCATCTCTTTCAAGTCACTGGGCACGAGCGTCTTGGGGCCTACGGCGCGGATCTCGGGTACCCCCAGCGTGGTGAGGGCGTTGATGTCGGAACGGGCCACACGCGAGTGAACGATGTCCCCCACCACCGCCACCGTGAGCTTGGTGAAGTCTTGCTTGTAATGTCTGATGGTGTACATGTCGAGCAAACCTTGCGTCGGGTGCGCATGACGGCCGTCACCGGCGTTGACCACGTGCACATGCGGCGCGCAGTGCTGGGCGATCAGGTAGGGCGCACCGCTCTCGCTGTGGCGCACCACGAACATGTCGGCATGCATGGCGGAGAGGTTGGCGATGGTGTCGAGCAGGCTCTCGCCCTTGGCGGCGCTCGACTTGGCGATGTCGAGGTTGATCACGTCGGCGCTCAAACGTTTGGCCGCGATCTCGAAGGTGGTGCGGGTGCGGGTGCTGTTTTCGAAGAAGAGGTTGAAGACGCTCTTTCCGCGCAAGAGCGGCACCTTCTTTACCTCGCGGTCGTTCACGCTGAGAAAGGTGCCGGCGGTGTCGAGGATGTTGTGCAACACGGCGCGCGGCAGGCCCTCGATGGAGAGCAGGTGGATCAGCTCGCCGTGTTTGTTGAGTTGGGGGTTGCGGGTCATACCAGGCCTTTCGCCGGGCCGCCCCAAGGAAGGCCAGCGCCCCCTAGGGGGGCAGTGCAGCGGCAAAGCCGCAAACGTGGGGGCATCATGTTCCTTCCTTGATGTCGAAGCTGAAGCGGCCGGCGTCGTCGCGCGCCAGGCGCAGCTTTTGTTCTTTGGGCAGCGTGATGCGGGCTGCGGAGTAGGCGGGGTGGATGGGCAACTCGCGGCCGCCACGATCGACCAGCACGGCGAGCGTCACGCTCGCGGGGCGCCCGAAGTCGAACAACTCGTTGACCACCGCGCGGGTGGTGCGGCCGGTGTAGAGCACGTCGTCGACCAGCACGATCGGCCGGCCTTCGATCTCGAAAGGCAGCTTGGTGGGGTCGGCGCTCGAAAGGCCACGCGATGAAAAATCATCACGGTGCAAGGCACTGGAGATGACACCGATCTCGCCGGGCAACTTGAGGTCTTTTTGCAGCCGCTCGGCCAGCCAGGCGCCACCCGACCAGATGCCGACCAGGACCGTGTCGGGTTGCAATAGCCCACGGACCCCGGACAGGAGGTCGGTGTACAGGGCTTCGGCATTGAGGTGCAAAGTGCTCATGGCAAGTTTCTCAAGTACTGCTCGAGGATGATCGCGGCCGAAGCGGCATCGACGTCGATGGCGCCGTGCGAGTGCGCTTCGGTGGTGGTGTAACGCTCGTCCACCTCGTGCACCGGCAGCTTGAAGCGGCCATGCAGCTGGCGGGCAAAGCGCTGTGCGCGAACGGTATTGTCGTGCGCTGCGCCGTCGGGGTGGAAGGGCACGCCGACCACCAGGGCATCGGGCTGCCATTCGGCAATGAGGGCGCCGAGCGCGGCAAAACGGGCATCACCTTCAGCCGCGACAGTGCGCAGGGGCGTGGCGGTGCGCGTCAGGGTGTTGCCGCTGGCCACACCCACACGCTTGGTGCCGAAATCAAATGCAAGAAAGGAGCGGGGATTTTGGGGTGGCATGGCCGCGAAGCTCACGCGTGCCCCGCCTCTTGGCTCAGCATGCGCGGGTCAATGCCCAAGAGCGACAGCGCCTTGTCGTAGCGCTGCTCGACCGGCGTGTCGAAGATGATGCCGGGCTCGGCACCGACGTTGATCCAGCCGTTGCGGCCGATCTCTTCTTCGAGCTGGCCGGCGCTCCAGCCGCTGTAGCCGAGCGTCACCAAGATCTTTTTCGGGCCCGCCCCGTTGGACAGGGCTTCGAGCACGTCTTTGCTGGTGGTCATCTCCAGGCCACCCGGGATTTGCAGTGACGAGTTGTAGTGCCCGCCCTCGCCTTCTTCGCCTCCCAGGCGCTCGTGCAGCACGAAGCCGCGCTCGGTTTGCACCGGCCCGCCGAAGTAGACCGGCACGTCGGCCAGGTCTTCACGGTCGAGGGTGAGCTCGACCTTCTCGAACAGGTTTTTCAGCTTGATGTCGATCGGCTTGTTGATCACCAGGCCCAGCGCACCCTTGTCGGTGTGCTCGCACATGTAGATCACCGCACCGGCAAAGGTGTCATCGGCCATGCCCGGCATGGCGATGAGGAACTGGTTGGTGAGGTTGATCGAGGTGCCAGACATGGAGCGCATTTTATTCCTGCGGCACACTCGGCCGGATGGAAAAGGTTTTGGATTCAGCCCTGGTCTGGTTTCGGCGCGATTTGCGCAGCGATGACCATGCGGCGCTCTTTCATGCGCTGAAGGCGGCGCGCAAGGTGTGGTGCGCGTTTGTGTTCGACAGCGAGATTCTCGACCCGCTGCCACGCGCCGACCGTCGGGTGGAGTTCATCCACGACAGCCTGGTGGCGCTGGACGAAGCGCTGCGCCGCTGGCAGGCCGAGGGCGGCCTGATCGTGCGACACGGCGTGGCCACCGAGGAGCTGCCCCGCTTGGCCAAACAGTTGCGGGCGCAGGCGGTTTACGCCAACCACGACGACGAACCCACGGCCTTGGCGCGCGACAGCAAGGTGCGGGGAGCACTCGCCGACATCGGCATCGCGCTGCACACCAGCAAGGACCATGTGGTTTTCGAGCGCAGCGAGGTGCTCACGGGCGGCGGCACGCCTTACAGCGTGTTCACCCCCTACAAGAACGCCTGGCTGAAGAAGCTGGAGCCGTTTTATGTGAGCGCCTACCCCGTCGAGAAGTACACCGACAGCTTGGCTTCGATGCCCGATGGGATGCACGCGGGCGTGCCGACGCTGGCGCAGATCGGCTTCGAGCCCACCAACCTGCACGAGATGAAGCTCGGCGCCGGCAGCGCCGGAGCGCAGGCAATGCTGGCCGACTTCTTGACGCGCATCGACCGTTATGACGAGACGCGCAACTTCCCCGCCGTCAAAGGGCCGAGCTACTTGTCGAGCCACCTGCGCTTCGGCACGGTGTCGATCCGGCAGCTGGCACGCAAAGCGGAAAGCCGCATGCGCCATGGCTCGGCCGGGGCCGCGACCTGGCTCTCCGAGCTGATCTGGCGCGATTTCTACCACCAGGTGCTGCACCACCGCCCGCAGGTGGTGGGCGCGAGTTTCAAGCCCGAGTACGACGCGATTCGCTGGGAACACGGCAAACACGCCGAGACCCTGTTCGCGGCCTGGTGCGAAGGCCGCACCGGCTACCCCCTGGTCGACGCCGCGATGGCGCAGATCAACCAGAGCGGCTACATGCACAACCGCCTGCGCATGGTGGTGGCGAGCTTTCTGGTGAAAGACCTGGGCATCGATTGGCGCCGGGGCGAACGCTACTTCGCCGAGAAGCTCAACGACTACGACCTCGCCGCCAACAACGGTGGCTGGCAGTGGGCGGCCTCGACCGGCTGCGATGCGCAGCCCTACTTCCGGATCTTCAACCCGGTGAGCCAGAGCGAGAAGTTCGACGCGTCGGGCAAGTTCATCAGGCGCTACGTGCCACAGCTCGCCGGGCTGCCAGACAAGGCGATCCATGCGCCATGGCTGGCGCGGCCGATCGAGCTGATGGACGCAAAGGTGGTGTTGGACCAGAACTACCCAAGGCCGATCGTGATGCACGACGAGGCGCGCGAGAAAACACTCCAACGTTACGCGGTGGTCAAGCGAACAAAGTGAAGCGCCAGATCAAGCAACGCCCGCGGAACCGGCTTTGCCGGGCCGCCAGGCGGCGCCCCACGGGGGCAGGAGCGAAGCGACTGGGGGGCTAAAACAACTCCACGTCGCCGATCTTCGATTCGTCTGCGAGGTCCCCGCGCGCAACCAGCTCCGCGTGGCTCTGCACCTGGTTGCGGCCGGCCCCTTTGGCGAAGTACACCGCCTTGTCAGCCCGCTCGAAGGCGCCGCTCGGCGTGTCGCCAGGCAGCACCTCGGTGAAGCCGATGCTGATGGTGATCTGCCCCACCTGTGGGAAGGGGTAGCTCGCGGTGTTGCTGCGCATGCGCTCCAGCGCGAGCGCGGCGTCTTGCTCGTTGGCGCAGCGCATCAGCACCACGAACTCTTCGCCACCGAAACGGTACAGCCTGTCGTGAAAGCGGAAGCTGCTGCGCATCAGGCGCGACAACAGCAGCAGCACTTCGTCGCCGATCAGGTGGCCGTAGTTGTCGTTGACCGACTTGAAATGGTCGATGTCGATCAGCCCCAGCCAGTGTCGATGGCCGCTGGCCACATGGCGGCGGCCATCGGCGGTGAGTGGCGGCACGCCGGTCGGTTCGCTGGTGGCCTTGAGAAAGCTCTCGTCGAAGGTCTTGCGGTTGAGCAAGCCGGTGAGGGTGTCACGCTCGCTGTAGTCGAGCAGCGCCTGGAAGTTGCGGTAGATGCGCAGGATGCTGCCCACCATGCGCCGCGATTCGTCAGAGAGCGGCTGGATCGTCTCGATCTCCATCACCCCGACCACTTCACGGTCAGTGCTGACCGGAAACAGGCTCAGGCTGTGCCGCCCCGGCACGGTGACCACCGTCGCCTGGCCTTTCATCGCCTGCATGCGCTCAGGAAAGAGGTCCAGCGGCGGAAGGCTATCCACATCGGCCCAGGCCGGGTCGGCCGTGGCCACGGCATCGTGCTCACCCAGGCGGGCCCGGGTGATCCAGCGCTCGTTTCCAGCCTCGCCCACAGAGCGATAGATCGTGACGGTGCGCGGGCGCAGCATGTCACGCAAGGCCCCCACGAGCGTCACATCGAGAATGTCGCGGTCTCGAAAGCCGGTGAGCTCTGCGAGATGATCAACCAGTTCAGACATGATGCTGGGAACGGCAAGGCAAGCTGGGCTTGCCTTACACCACGACGGGCGCCGTGGTGTAACGGCTGATCAGGGCCAGCAGGTCTTCTTCTGAGTAAGGCTTGCCGAGGTAGTGATCGACGCCCAGCTCAGCGGCGTAGTCACGGTGCTTCTGGGCGATGCGCGAGGTGATCATGATGACCGGCAGTGCACGCAGGCGCGAATCACCGCGAATGTTGCGCACGAGATCGAAGCCGTCCATGCGAGGCATTTCGATGTCGCTCAACACGACCTGCGGCAGGTCTTCGGCCAGCCGCTCCAGCGCTTCGATGCCGTCCTTGGCCAGGATCACGCGGTAGCCTTCACGCACCAGCAGGCGCTGCGTGACGCGGCGCACCGTGAGCGAATCGTCGACCACCAGTATCAGAGGCGCGGCCTGAGCCGCAGCCTCTTCGGCCGTCGGCGTCACAGCTTCGACGGTGCCAGAGCGCAACGCGGCCACCGTGGCCGCGCGGGCACTTTCGCCGTACAGGGTGGCCAGGGCCACCGGGTTGTAGATCAGCGCTACGGCACCCGAGGCCAGCAGCGTCATGCCGGCCAAGCCCGGCAGGCGCGACAGTTGCGGCCCGAGGTTCTTGACCACCACTTCCTGCGTACCGAGCACTTCGTCGACGTGCAGTGCAATGCGTTGCTGCGCGCTGCGCACCACGATGATCGGGCGGGTCCGGGTGACCACTTCCTGGCTGCGCGGGCCTTCTTGCAGGAGCGAGCCGAACCAGAAGAACAACAGCGAGCGTTCGCCCAGCGGGTAGCTGCCAGTGGCGTAGGCTTCGTCGAGCTCCTTGGCACTGGCGCGGCGCACGATCTCGATCAGCGTGGCCGGCAGGGCCACCACGGTCGAACCGCTGCGCACCATCACCACCTGCGTCACTGCCGTGGTCAAGGGCAACACCAGCTTGAAGCTCGTGCCCTGGCCGGCTGCAGTGGCGGTTTCGATGCGGCCGCCCATGGCGTTCACTTCAGAGCGCACCACGTCCATGCCGACGCCACGGCCAGACAGCTCGGTCACGGTGTCGGCGGTCGAGAAACCAGAGTTGAAGATCAGGTTGGCCAGGTCACCGGCGCTGTGTTGCTCGTTGGCCTGGATGAGGCCCATGGCCACACCCTTGTCGCGGATGCGTTGCAGGTTGAGGCCGGCGCCGTCGTCGCGGAACTCCACGCCAACTTCGTTGCCCTCCTGGTGCAGGGCGACGACGATGCTGCCGATGGCGTCTTTGCCAGCTGCGGTGCGCGTCTCCGGCGCCTCGATGCCGTGCGTCACGCAGTTGCGCAGCAAGTGCTCAAAGGCAGGCGTCATGCGGTCCAGCACGCCACGGTCGATTTCGATCGAGCCGCCGACGATGTCAAGCCGCACCTGCTTGCCGGTTTCCTTGGCCGCCTGGCGTACAACGCGATAGAGACGGTCAGACGTGCTCTCGAATTCGACCATGCGGGTACGCAGCAGGTCGTCTTGCAAGTCTCGTGTGAGGCGGGCCTGGGCGGCGAGTTCGTCTTCGGTCGTTTCCAGCGTGCGGGTCAGCGTGCGCTGTACCGTGGCCACGTCGTTCACCGACTCGGCCATCATGCGGGTGAGTTCCTGGAAACGCGTGAAACGGTCGGACTCGAGCGGGTCAAACGCTTCGTGCGCCTGTTTGGCAGCTTCCTGGCGCGAAATCATCTGCGTCTCGGCCTGGAACTCGATGTCGCGCAACTGCACGCGCAAGCGCTCCAGGTTGTCGGTCAGGTCGCCGAGCGAGCCGCGCATGTTGCCCACTTCGGATTCGATCCGCGAACGGGTGATGCTCACCTCACCGGCCTGGTTGACCAGGCGCTCCAGCAAGGGGCCGCGCACCCGCACTGCGGCGTTGGAGGCGCCGACGTTGCGATCGCCTGCGGTTTGTGCCGGCGCGTCACCCTCGTTGGCGGCAAAACGCGACCAGTCGACATCACGCGATGGCGCAGCAGCAGCAGGGGCTGCTGCTGCCACCGGGGCTTGCGGCGCCAGCACCGGTGCTGGTGTGGGCACCACCGGCTCGCTCACCTGAACCGGTGGCAAAGTCACCGCCACGGGTGGCAACACGGGGGCCACCACGGGCATGACCGGCGGAGCCATGACGACTGGTTCCGGCTCCGAGAGCGCAGCGTGCACAGAATCTTCAGCCTCGGCATAAGCCTGGGCGTCACGCGAGCGCAGCGCCTCGAAGGTGGCCGAGAGGGCATCGGAGCGAGACTGCAGCGCTTCCACGTCAGCCGCGCTGGCAGCTGGCTGGGCCAGCAGGTGTTCGATCAGGGTTTCAAGCCGGTGGGCCATTTCACCCAAGCGCATGGCACCTGCCAAACGGGCACCGCCCTTGAGCGTGTGCAGCGTGCGCATGCAAGACGCCGCCGGGCCGTTGTCGGTCGGTCGACGGGCCCATTCGCGCAGCTTGGAGTCGAGCTGCGGCAGCAGTTCTTCGGCCTCTTCCTCGAAGATCGGGAACAGCTCGGCGTCGACCGCGTCCACAGAATCGATGTCGTCTTCGCCGTCGAGTGCATCGGCACGAACCGGCGCAGCGCGTGTGACCTCGACGGGCAGCGGTGCAAAGGTCTTGAACTCGGCTTGGCCGAGCGAGCCGACATTGGTGTCGAGCCCGCCGAACGCGCTGTCGACATGGGCCGCCAGGGCTTCGGAGTTGGCCACCAAAGGCGCCGGGCGCGACGAGCGAGCCAGAGGCTCGACAGGCGGCGGCTCGACAAACTCGGGCTCTTCGAGCAGCACCGGGGGCGGCGGTGCTTCGGGTTCAGGGGCTTCGGCCGCATTGGCGGCCTCGAGCCGGCGAGCCGAGCTGATCTCGTGCTCGGCCAGGCGTTGCAGCAGCTCGGGCGACACCGGCTTCAAGAAGCCAGCGGCAAATTGATGCAGGAGGCGGCGAATCTCTTCGGCCGCATCGACGAACAAACGGGCCTCTTCGGGCGTGCCGTGGCCGATGGTGTGCGAACGTGTCAGCGCGTGCTCGACCAGGCGCGCCAGATGCGACAGGTCGCTGAAGCCCACGGTGGCTGAGCTGCCCGCCAACGAATGCGCCAGCGCGACCGGTACCTCTCCCACGGGGCGGTACAGCTCCATGCCCCACTCGGCCACGTCGGTGGTCAGACGGCGCGAGAGCTCGTCGGCTTCGTTCAGGTAGATGTTGAACAGCGGGATGCTGATGCGCAGGTCACCCACGATCTTGACTTGATCGTCGTCAGACGGAGCGGGGGCCACATCGGCAGGCTCCGGCGCGAGCTCGGGCTCCAGCGGCGCGTCAAGAGCAAACAGCTTGTCGTCGAGATCGAGTTCGATCAGTTCGACAGACTCAGCGGTCGGTAATGGCTCGACCGGTGCATGCACCTCGACCACCGTGGGCTGCTCGAATGCCTCGAGCAACTCGTCGGCCTGCAGGTCAATGGTCGGCGTGGGGGTCGCGGCCGCGGTGGCCGCGAGGGGTTTTGGGTCGTCGAACGAACCCAGATCAAGGTCGAACGACAGTTCGGGCAGTGGCTCGGTCGCTGGCCGGGCAGCAGGTGCCGGCACCGGAGCTGGCGGGGGCGACAGGACCAGGTCTTGTGCGCTCGGCAGATCCACCGGGAACGACAAGGACATCATCGGCAGATCGGCACCCGCCGACGGCACGACGGCCGGAACCGGCTGGCCGTTTGCAAGTGCATCGGCAGCGGCTTTCACCGGGGCGGCGTTGAACGCGCCCGACTGCTGGATCGCAATCGCCTCGACCCAGTCGCTGAAATAGCTCAGGGTGTTGTTGGAGAAACCGAGCAGCGTCGGATCGGCCGCCTTTTGTTCGGCCAACCAGCTGTTGTAGACCTGCTCGCAAACCCAACCGGCGTCGCCGAATTCCTTCAGCCCGACCATGCGCGAGCTGCCCTTGAGCGTGTGGAACGCACGGCGCACGGTGGTCAGTTGCTCCAGGTTGGCCGGGGAGTTGGCCAACAGTGCCAACGCACCCTGGGCAGTTTCGATCACCTCGCGAGCTTCCTCGAGGAAGATCTCGCGCATTTCGGGGTCGTCACCGAGGTCGGTCGCCAGGCTGGTGGGCGTGGGAGACAAAGGGGGGGGAGGCGGCGGCGCCTTGGCGGCCACGGGCTCCGGCTCCAGTCCCACCGGCTCACTCGCGGTATGGACAAAATCGGCCAGGGCCTCCGACAGCTGCTCGCGTGCGGCGGTAACTTCAGCCGGCCCGCTGGCATGCTCGATGGCGTTTTGGGCCTGGGCCACAGCGGCCTGCAATTCAGGCTGCGCGGCGGCTTGTGCTTCGTGCGACAGGTGCTCGAGGTCACGTGACACCTCGTCGAGCGGCACACGGTCGCTCACGGCGGCAAAGGCCAGCGATTGCGCTTGTTCGATCAGGCGCGGCTCGATGGCCGGCACCACCAGGTTGGAGGCATTGCGTGCCGCAGCGCTGCGGCCCATCAGAGGGCTGAGCGTGCCGGCCTGCGGGTCATAGACAAACAGCGACTTGGCCACTTGCGGCTGCACGCTGAGCATGTCGATCAGGAAGCCCAGCGCACCGAGGTTGCTGGCAAGGCGATCGAAGGTGCCCGATTGCACGACCAGTTGCGGGTCGACTTCGGTGCTGAGCAGGCCGTCGACGTCGTCGCGCATGCGCAGCACCGCGTGAGCGGCCTGGTCCATGCCGAGCACCGACAACACACCGCGCATCGAGGCCAGCAAGCCCGGCACCGGTGACAGCGCTTCACGTTGAGCGGGATTGCGGAAGAACTGGTCGATGTGCTTTTCAGCTTCAGACAGCGAGGCACGCAGCTCCTGCACCACGCTGCCCATGGTCTGGCGGTCGGAGACGCGGCGGTACAGCTCCTCCATCCAGGCTTCGAGCGGGTCGGGGGTGTTGCCGGCGCGCACCGAGGTAATGCGGTTGGCCAGGCGTTTGACGCGTTGAGCTTCTTCGGGGTGGTCAAAGTCGCCGTCTTCCAGTGAGGCTTCGAGGTACAGCACGCTGGTGGCCACTTCCATGGCCAGCGGGGGCTGCGGCGCCGCGCCGGTCTGCTGGGTATGGGCCACGGCTTGGGCGAGCTCGTCGGCCAGCAGGTCGCCACTGGGGTAGAGACGCTTGAGCGAGTCGCCGACCAGAGAGAACTGCTCGGACAAGCCGCCCATGCGGTGCATTTCGCCGCCGGCAATGGCCGACCAAGCGTCTTTGGCGCTGGCCACGCGCTTGCGGGCCTGGGCGATCACGGCCGGGTCAAAGCGGCCCAGGCGGTTGACTTCGTAATCGGCCGGCGCGTGTTGGGCCAGCGAATAGGCTTGACGGACTGCAGCCAGACGCGGTGCCTTGCGGCCATCGCCCGGCGAGGCGCTTTGAGCGCAGAAGAACAGCAGGTCTTGCGCCAAACGTTCGGAGACATCGGTCTCGCCACGCTGGAACACACGGAATTGGGCCAGCAGGCGAGAAGCGACACGCTTGCTGAACAGGTCAGGCTTCAGGAAACCATGCGCCTGGCTCTCAAAGAAGGCTGCGGCCAACTGCCACAGCGTGGCCGCCGGCATGCTGGGTGCGCCTGCGCCCAGGCTGGCGCAGATGTCGCTCATCGACAGCGCGGCCTGGGAGTTCTGGCCGCGCATCATCAGCAGCAACTGCTTTTCCAATGCCGCACGGGCGGATTCGTCCACCGCATGCGCTGTGATGCCATTTTCGGGCGCGAGCTCCAGCCAGCGCCAGTCATTGACCCAGAGGTCGGCCGGGTGAATGCGATCGGCACCCGCCAATGCCTGCACGGCTTGGTAACGCGGGAACAGCCCGAGCGGCGACACCGGCTTGCCCGACAGCATGCGCTGCAGGAAGTCGAGCAAGGCAAACGAAGCCATCTCGATGGTGTCGACGTCGGCCACCGTCAGCTTGTCGGGTTTGGCGACAAAACGTTGCACCGCAGCTTCGCTGGCGCGCAGCACCACAGCCACGGCGGGCAGGCCGACCAGCTCGAGCGCACCCACGCCCTGGTGGATCTGCTGCCTGGCAGTGCGCAGCACCGCCGGGTCGACGGCGTCGACGTCGGAGCCGCTGACCGATTCGCTTTCTTTCACGAAGCGGCGCAAAGCCTTGTGGGCGTTGTCGAGCGAGCGACGCAGCTCCTCGTGCACCCACGCCAACGCACTGAGGTCGTCGCTCATCTCGCTCATGGTGTCGCTCATCGCGGGGCTGTCCATCCGATGCCTTGTGTCGAGTCAGGGGCTGCGGCCGCAAGGACCGCAGGCGCTGTGATCAGCCGATCTTGAACCGGGCCACCGACTGCTTCAGTTCTTCAGCAGTCCGGGACAGTTCGCGCACCATCTGTGCCGTGGAACGCGTACCTTCACCAGTTTGCTCCGTCACCGCAAAAATGTGCTGAATGTTGGCAGCCACCACGTTGGCAGATTCGGCTTCTCGCAGTGCCTGGTTGGAAATCTGCCCGATCAGCTCAGCAAGCTGGCGTGACACACGGTCAATGTCGCCGAGCGCGTTACCTGCCGCGTCAGACAGCCGGGTTCCTTCCACCACACCCTGCGTGGATCGCTCCATGGCGCCCACCGCGTCTTGGGTGTCGGTCTGAATGGTCTTCACCAGGGCCGCAATCTGCCGCGTTGCATCGCCGGAGCGTTCTGCAAGCCGCTGGACTTCTTCGGCAACCACCGAGAAGCCTCGGCCGGCCTCACCAGCCGATGCGGCCTGAATGGCGGCGTTCAGAGCCAGCACGTTCGTCTGCTCCGTAATGTCTGAAATCAGTTCGGTGATTTCACCAATCTCCTGCGACGACTCACCGAGTCGCTTGATCCGCTTGGAGGTTTCCTGAATCTGGTCGCGAATCGAGTTCATACCGCCGATGGTGTTTTGCACCGCGGTGAGACCGGATTCAGCGGCTTTCAGCGACTGGCGCGCCACCTGGGCCGTTTGCTGGGCTTGTGCCGACACTTCGTTGATTCGGCCTGCCATCTGCAGCACCGACTCGCCGGTTTCGCGAATCTCTCGCAGCTGTTCGTCGGAGGCTGCCAGCAGCTCGGTCGACGTGGCTTCCACCTGCTGCGTCGTTTCGGTCACCCGGCCTACCGTGCCTTGCACCTGCGACACCAGGGTTCGCAGCTCTTCCACCGTGTAGTTCACCGAGTCGGCAATGGCGCCCGTGATGTCTTCGGTCACCGTGGCTTGTTGTGTCAAGTCGCCTTCAGCCACCGTTTGCAGTTCGTTCATCAATCGCAAAATGGCGGCCTGGTTGGCGTCATTCACGCGTTTGGCTTCTTGCTCCTGGCGTTCGGCTTCCATCTGCTGCGACTTGGCAACCGTGGCGCGCTGCGCCTGGTCGTTCACATACAGCTTCAGCAGGCCGGCACCGCCAGCAGCAAGCAGCGCGGCAAACAGCACCAGCACCACCAGTGCGACGCGACTGAAGCCGGTTTCGGCGCCGAGGCGGTCCTGCACGACTTCAAGGCCTTTTCGCAGCGGCTCGCTGTCGGCAATGATCGATGCCTGGGCTTCACGTGCCGAGACCAGACCTTGCAGGTTGCCCAGAATCGAGCCGGCTTCGGTGCGTGTCTCTTCGTATTGCTTCAGCAGCGCTTGCAGGCGCTCCTTGGTCTGCGGGTCCTTGGTGCCGGGCAGGCGCAACTCGGCGTTGCCGTTGAGCAGGCCGTCGGCGATTTCACGGAAGGAGTTCAAGTCCTTGCCGAGCAAGAACACGGCTTCGGGGCTCACGCCCTCCATGGTCAGGAATTCGTTGGCCGACTTGCCGATACGCTGGGTCAACATCACCAACTGGCCCACCGCCGACAGCTCGGCCGGCGAGGCCTCTTGTTGCAGCTTGAGGGACGACACCGTTTCAGCAATTTCAAGCAGGTCGGACGACTGGCGGTTGATGGTGCGAAGCGCCTTGCCCACCTGCGTCAGGATCTTTTCCTGGCCCATCACGGTATTCGCGTTCTTTTCAGCACGGTCCACCAGCGGCACCATGGGAGTCAGCGACTCCTGCACCGACGAAGGCGCCGCATCGATGGTGCCCTCACCCTTGGCCAGCCCGCGCACGCTCTTGGCCAACACTTCGGTACTTTCCTTCACCTCCGGGAATGCCGAGGCGCTACCGATCAGCGCCTGTGACACCGACTTGGCGAGACGCTGTGACTGCATCAGCGCCTGGCCGGAGGCCGCCACCTGGGCCGAGCCCTTGGCCGCCGAGTTCAACGAGTAGATGGTCATGCCGACCAGGCCCGCCAGACCCAAGCCCACGAGAGCCAGCAAGATGCGCTGCTGCGTCGCAACCGGTGCATTGCCGATCAGCGGCAAGCCGGTGGCGCCAGCGGCATCATCGGAGCCGGAAGCAGGCAGGCGGGTTTCGGCGAAGTCTGCAATCTCCGAGGGAGCTGCCTCGGTGATGATGGACGAGTCCATGTGCACCGTGCGCGTCATGGGGTCGCCCAATGCCGCCGAGCCAGCCGATCCATCGCGCATGGGCCGGTCCAGGGCAACCACATCGTCCATCGGGATCACGGGGTTGTCGTGATCCAACGCGTCGGAGTCGCGACCTTTGCCGATGCTTTTGAATTTGTCCAGGAAGCTCATATGTTCCTCGTTCCGTCGTGTCTCAATGTGACTGTCAGAAAGCCTTGCGCCAACGCGCGTCAGCCCGCGATCTTCAGAAATGCCGACTCGTTGGCCAGCGCCGCGAGATTGAGCTCGCGCCACAGCCGGTTGTTCTCGTCTCGATAGTGCGTGCCGACAAAGGGCGGCTTCGCCTGCCCGTCATCGGCTTGGGGCTTCAACTGCTCCAGATTGCGCAGACCAGAAAGCCGGTCCACCATCACGGCGCAATTGATGTTCAGGTCGGTGTTGAAGGCCACGAACCAGGACTGCTCCCGCCCTTGCTCCTGGCTGCGAATGCCCAGGAAGCCGGCCAAATCGACCACGCCGTGCAAACGGCCGCGCAAGTTGGCCACGCCCATGAACCAGCGGCTGGTGTAGGGCACGGGCATCGCGGGCACGAACGGGAAAATTTCGCCAGCTTCCTGCAAAGGGAACAGGAAGCCATGACCCCCACATTCGACGGCCAGCCAGGATTTGCCACGCTCTTGCGTTCGCGCCGCTTTGAGCTTTTCAGCCAGGCGGCTTTGCAGCTCGCGCAGTGCTTCCTTATTGGCCATTCACACCTGCCTGCGGGACGTGAGAGGGTTGCATTCGCCGTGCCGATCTCTTGAGTGAGAGGGTGTCAGTCGAAGGCCTTGATCTTGGCCACCAGCTCGTCGGCGTCGACGGGCTTGACGATGTAGTCGCGTGCGCCTTGGCGCATGCCCCAGACCTTGTCGGTTTCCTGGTTCTTGCTGGTGCACATGATCACCGGCACATCGACAAAGCGCGGGTCACGGGTGATCGCACGGGTGAGCTGGAAACCGTTTTGGCCAGGCATCACCACGTCCATCAGGATCAGGTCGGGCTTGTCTTCTCCCAGGCGGCGCATGGCGTCTTCGCCGTCTTCGGCGGTGCGCACCGAATAACCCCGCTTCGTCAGCAGTTCAGACAGGAAATGCAATTCGGTTTTCGAATCGTCAACCAACAGAATTTTCTTGATCGCCATGGTTCTTTACTCCAACTCGACCGGCGCAAACTCGCAGCCGGTCATTCACTTATTGAGGTCGACGGTGCTGCTCAACCACTTGTAGCAGCTGGTCTTTGGTAAAGGGTTTGGTCAGGTAGGCCTCGGAGCCCACCATGCGACCACGCGCCTTGTCGAACAAGCCGTCTTTGGAAGACAGCATGATCACGGGCACACCTGAAAACTTGGGGTTGCGCTTGATGATGGCGCAGGTCTGGTAACCATCAAGACGGGGCATCAGGATGTCGCAGAAGATCAGATCGGGCGCGTGGTCGTTGACCTTGGACAAGGCGTCAAAGCCGTCTTCAGCCAGCAGCACCTGGTAGCCGCCTTGCTTCAGGAAAATCTCTGCGCTGCGGCGGATCGTGTTGCTGTCATCGATGACTAGCACCTTGATGCCTGCAGGGGCTTCATTGCTCAACGGGTTGTCTCCTCAACGACTGCGGGTCGGTTCAATTCGATCATCCCAACGGGGTTCAAGATCAGATCTGCACCATCTCAAACTCTTCCTTGCGGGCGCCGCATTCTGGACAGGTCCAGTTCATCGGCACAGCTTCCCAAGGGGTTCCGGGTGCAATGGCGTGGTCTGGGTCGCCAGCGGCTTCGTCATAGATCCAACCACAAATCAGGCACATCCATGTGCGTACCGCGCTGGCGTCTTTGCTCACGTTTATTCTTTATCGCTTCACTACAATGAGAAAAGATTGTAGCC
>JACMKJ010000375.1 GCA_014380155.1 Rhizobacter sp.
GCGGTCAACACAAGTGTCGTGGATCTCAGATCGGCACCTTGCGCAGCATCTCGATGCCGACTTCGCCAGCGGCGATTTCGCGCAGCGCGGTCACGAGGGGCCTGTTCTTGGTTTCGATCTTCGGGGCGTGGCCCTGGCTCAGCATGCGGGCGCGGTAGGTGGCTGCGAGCACCAGCTGGAAGCGGTTCGGGATCTTGACGAGACAGTCTTCGACGGTGATGCGGGCCATGGAGGTGCTCCGGTGAGGGTACTAACGGACTAACTGAGATTGAGGGCCGCAAAGACAGCAGGCTTGCTTCTTCGCAGGGCAGCGTATTTGAGTCGCTGCGAATGAACGATCGCTTTCAGGTCAAAAAGCGCCGTTTCAAACAAGGAATTGATTATAACGAAGTCGAAATACTGGGCCTGGGCCACCTCGATGCGGGCGTTGGCCAGGCGCGTGGCAATGACGTCGGGGGGGTCTTCACCGCGCCGCGTCAGGCGCTGGGCCAGCTCGTCCCAGCTCGGGGGCAGGATGAAGATCAGCATGGCGTTGGGGAAGATCTGCTTGATCTGCAAGGCACCCTGGTAGTCGATTTCGAGCACCACGTCTTGCCCACCGGCGATGCGTTTTTCGACCTCCGCGCGCGAGGTGCCGTAGCGGTTGCCGTGCACCAGGGCATGCTCAAGGAACTCGCCGCGGGTGATCTTGTCGCGGAACACTTCATCTTCGATGAAAAAGTACTCACGGCCGTCCTGCTCCTGCCCGCGGGGTTGGCGGGTGGTGTGCGAGATCGACACCACCAGGTGCGAGTCCATCTGCAACAGGGCGTTGACGAGGCTTGACTTGCCTGCGCCGCTGGGCGCTGCGACCACGAAGAGATTGCCGGGGTAGTCCATTACTCGAGATTCTGGACTTGCTCGCGCAGTTGTTCGATCAGGACTTTCATCTCCACCGAGATGTTGGTCAACTCCAGCGTCGACGACTTGGAGCCGAGCGTGTTGGCTTCACGCAGCAACTCTTGTATCAGGAAGTCGAGCCGTTTCCCGACCTCGCCGCCGGCCTTGAGCAGGCGGGCGATTTCTTCGGTGTGGGCGCGCAGGCGGGCCAGCTCTTCGGCCACGTCGATGCGGATGGAATAAGCGGCGGCTTCGTTGAGCGCGCGCTCCTGAAGGGCTTCGCGGGAGATGGTTTGCGCCGCGCCCGTGGCGACCAGGGCTTCTTGCCAGCGCTCGAGAAAGCGCTGCTGCAGGCGCTGCACCACCGCCGGTACCAGCGGCTCGGCCTGGGTGGCCAGCTCGCTCAGCCGCTTCACGCGATCCATCAGCACGGCCACCAGCTTCTCGCCCTCGCGGGCCCGGGCTTCAGCCAGGCCGGCGACGCAGCGTTTGGCGGCTTCCAGGGCCACCTCGTCGAGCCGCTCGCTGGGCGTGCCGCCCTTGCACCACTGCATGACCTCGTGCACGGACAGGGGTTGAGCCTTGGGCAGCCAGCCCTGGATGGTGCTTTCCAGGTGCGACAGCCGGTTCATCTGCTCGGGCTGTGGGTTGGGCCAGGCGGTGTCGGCCTCGACCTTGGCGTTCAGTCGCAACTCGATCTTGCCGCGGCGGAAGGCACCGGTCAGCAGGTCTCGCAAGGCGGGTTCCAGGGAGCGAAACTCGTCGGGCAGGCGAAACCCGAGATCCAGAAACCGCCCGTTGACAGAGCGCAACTCGACCGTCACGCTTGCCGCTGGCGATGCACTTGGTCGTGCGCTTGTCGCCTCGCTGGAGCCTGTGGTTTCTGTCGCAGATTGCGCCCCGGCGGTGGCGCTTGCGTACCCGGTCATGCTGTAGACTGGCATTCAACTTATCGCATTGCAAAATCGGATTATGTCAAAGCCGAAACCTGCCCCCCTGCCATCCGGCACCGTGGTTGGCGGGTACCAGATCATCAAAAAACTGGCAGCCGGCGGCTTTGGCGTGGTCTATCTGGCCGAAGATTCCGATCGCCACCTCGTGGCGGTGAAGGAATACCTCCCGTCTTCACTGGCTGAGCGGGCCCCTGGCGAGCTGATGCCGCGCGTCAAGCCCGAGAAGCAACCGCTTTACCGCCTGGGCCTCAAGAGCTTCTTCGAAGAAGGCCGCAACCTCGCGCAGATTTCGCACCCGAGCGTGGTTTCGGTGCTCAACTTCTTTCGCGAGAACGATACCGTCTACATGGTGATGAACTACCTGCAGGGCGACACCCTGCAAGACTTCATCGTCACCGCACGCGACCTGAAGCGCGACAAGGTCTTCCGCGAATCGACGATCCGATCGCTGTTCGATGAAATCCTGCGCGGCTTGCGCATCGTGCACCAGCACAAGATGCTCCACCTGGACATCAAGCCGGCCAATATCTTCATCACCAACGAAAACAAGGCGGTCTTGCTCGATTTCGGCGCCGCGCGCGAAGTGCTGAGCAAAGAGGGCAACTTCATCCGCCCGATGTACACACCCGGCTTCGCTGCGCCCGAGATGTACCGCCGAGACGGCACCCTGGGCCCCTGGACCGACATCTACGCCGTGGGCGCCTGCATCTACGCCTGCATGCAGGGCTACCCGCCCAACGACGCGCCGCAGCGCATCGAGAAGGATCGCCTGGCGCTGAGCCTCTCGCGTCTGCGCAATGTGTATTCCGACAATCTGATCGAAGTCACCGAGTGGTGCATGTCGCTCGACCCGCTGTCACGCCCGCAGAGCGTGTTTTCGCTGCAAAAAGAACTGGCGCGCGAGACCGAGCGCCGCTATACCAAACTGAGCTTCAGCGAGCGCTTGAAGCTGCAGCTTGAGAACCTCACCACCGGCGCGAAGGCCTGATCACGATGCGTTTCACCGTCTATCAGGTCAGCCGCAAAGGCGGCCGCGAAAAGAACGAAGACCGCATGGGCTATTGCTACACGCGCGATTCGGGTTTGTTTGCACTGGCCGACGGCATGGGCGGCCACCCTGAAGGCGAGGTGGCTTCGCAGCTGGCGCTGCAGACGCTGGCCGCCATGTTCCAGCGTGATGCCAAGCCCACGCTGAAGGAGCCGATGCGCTTCTTGCACGAAGCCATCATTGCTGGCCACCACCAGTTGCTGCGTTATGCAACGCAAAAGGCGCTGATCGACACACCGCGCACCACGGTCGTGGCCTGCGTGCTGCAGGGCAACAACGCGTATTGGGCGCACTGCGGCGATTCGCGGCTGTACCTGGTGCGTGGCGAAAAGCTGGTGGCCCGCACACGCGACCATTCGTATTCCGAGCTGCAAGAAACCATGAGCCACGTCGTGCCCATGGGCGAGCGATTCAACCGCAACGTGCTCTTCACCTGCCTGGGCAGCCCGGGCAAGCCGGTGGTCGATACCGTCGGCCCGCTGGTGCTGCAAAGCGGCGACCGCCTGCTGCTGTGCTCCGACGGCCTCTGGGGCACAGTGACCGACGCCGAGATCACCGAGCAGCTCGGCAAGAACACGATCGCCGATGCCGTGCCCGAACTCGTGGAGCAGGCGCTGCGCAACGGCGGCGCCAAGAGCGACAACGTGTCGGTGCTGGCGGTCGAGTGGGAGTCGGCAGAAGACGGCGACAGCCAGAGCGCCATTTCCACCCAGACACTGGGCGAAGAAGTGTTTGCGTCCACCATCCAGGCGAGCGTGCTCGGACAAGAGCCGCCCGACGAGCTGGACGAAGCGGAAATCGAACGCTCGATCCGCGAGATCAACGAGGCCATTCGGCGCTCGTCCCAAAAGAAATCCTGAAAGGTTCTGTCATGAGTTTCATTCGCACGCAGGCTCGTGCGGCGGACGCATTGCGCCCCGTCACCATCACTCGCAACTACACCAAGTACGCCGAGGGTTCGGTGTTGATCGCCTTTGGCGAGACCAAGGTGCTGTGCACCGCCTCGATCGAAGAGAAGGTGCCACCGCACAAGCGTGGCAGTGGTGAAGGCTGGGTGACGGCCGAATACGGCATGCTGCCGCGCGCCACTCACACTCGTGGCGACCGCGAGGCCGCGCGAGGCAAGCAGAGCGGGCGTACTCAGGAGATCCAGCGACTGATCGGCCGCTCGCTGCGCTGCGTGTTCGACCTGAAGAAGCTCGGCGAACGCACCATCCACCTCGACTGCGACGTGATCCAGGCCGACGGTGGCACCCGCACGGCCGCCATCACCGGCGCCTACGTGGCAGCGCACGACGCGGTGACCTGGCTGCAAAGCCAGGGCAAGCTGACCGAGTCTCCGCTGCGCGATGCAGTGGCCGCCATTTCGGTCGGCATCGTCGACGGCACGCCGCTGCTCGATCTCGAATACACCGAAGACTCGTCCTGCGACACCGACATGAACGTGGTGATGACCGGCTCGGGCGGCTTCGTCGAAGTGCAGGGCACGGCCGAAGGTGCGGCGTTCTCGCGCGCCGAGATGGACCAACTGCTGTCGCTGGCCGACAAGGGCATCCGTGAGCTGGCTGCGGCGCAGCGCGCGGCGCTGAAAGGCTGAGCGTGCGCCTGGTGCTGGCGTCCAACAACGCCAAGAAGCTGGGCGAGCTTCAGTCTCTGTTCGCTCCTCTGAGCTTGCAGTTGGTGACCCAGGGCAGTCTGGGCGTCGCCGAGGCTGAAGAACCCCACGTCACCTTCATCGAAAACGCGCTGGCCAAGGCGCGGCATGCGGCGCAGCATGCCAACGCAGCAGCCATTGCAGACGACTCCGGCCTGTGTGTCGATGCGCTCGGTGGCTCGCCCGGCGTGCTGTCGGCGCGTTACGCCACGCTCTTCGACCGCCCCAAGAGCGATGACGAAAACAACCGTGTGCTGCTGGAGCAACTGGCCTTGCACGACGATCGCCGCGCGCGCTTCGTTAGCGCCCTGGTGGCGGTGCGTTCGGTCGACGACCCCGAGCCGCTGATCGCCTTCGGCCGCTGGGAAGGGGAGGTGCTGCGCGAGCCGCGTGGTGCGGGCGGCTTCGGCTACGACCCGTTGCTGTTCATCCCCTCGCTTGGCAAATCGGTGGCCGAGCTGAGTGCCGAGGCCAAGAACACCCACAGCCACCGCGCCATCGCATCGCACCAGATGCTGGCGCTGATGCGCGAGGTGTGGCGCCTTGGCTGAGATCCCGATCTCGCCGGCAGCGGGGGTGGAGAACACCACCGACCTGCTGGCGCGGTACATGCGCCCGGGTGTGCTTCGTCTGAGCGCGATGCCGCCGCTGTCGCTATATGTGCACCTGCCCTGGTGCCTCAAAAAGTGCCCCTATTGCGATTTCAACTCGCACGAACAGAAGGGCGGCGTGCCCGAGGCGCCCTACCTGGAAGCCCTGCGTGCCGATCTCGAAGCCGCGCTGCCCTTCATTTGGGGCCGCCGCGTGCACAGCATCTTCATCGGCGGTGGCACACCCAGCCTGTTTTCACCGGCCAGCATCGACCAGCTGATCACTGACATTCGCGCTCGGCTGCCCCTGGAGCCCGGCTGCGAGATCACGCTCGAAGCCAACCCAGGCACCTTCGAGCGCGACCGTTTTCGTGGCTACCGCGCCGCCGGTGTCACACGCTTGTCGATCGGCGTGCAAAGTTTCAACGACGAAAAACTGCAAGCCATCGGCCGGGTGCACGACGCCGCGCAGGCGAGGGCGGCGGTGGAAGAGGCTCGCGAGGCCTTCGACACCTTCAATATCGACCTGATGTATGCGCTGCCCGGCCAGACACCGGACGAACTCAAGGCCGACCTTCAGCAAGCCCTGGCCTTCAAACCGCCGCACCTGTCGATCTACCACTTGACCATCGAGGCCAACACCTTTTTTGCTAAGCACCCGCCGCAGGTGCCTGACGATGACACAGCCTTCGACATGCTGGACATCATCACCGAGCAAGCGGCAGCCAACGGCCTGGATCGTTACGAGGTGTCGGCCTTTGCCCGCACCGGCCACCGATGTGTGCACAACCTCAACTACTGGCAGTTTGGCGACTACCTCGGCATCGGCGCAGGCGCCCACAGCAAGCTGAGCTTTCCTCATCGCGTGGTGCGCCAGACGCGGTACCGTGACCCCGCCAAGTACATGGACCAGGCCCTGGCCGGTGCGGCGATCACGCAAGACGAAGAGGTGCCGCGAGATCAGTTGCCGTTCGAGTTCATGCTCAACGTGCTGCGGCTGAAAGAAGGTTTCGAACTCGCCCGCTTCACCGAGCGCACCGGTCTGCCGCTGACGGCGCTGCGCAAGGCGCTCGATGAGGCCGAGGCCAAAGGTTGGCTCACGCGCGACCTGCAGTGGGCCCAACCCACCGAGCGGGGCTTCGACTTTCTCAGCGACTTGCAGGCTTTGTTCTTGCCCTGACTTTTTTCGCGGGAGGTGGGTGCAGGGCCAGCATCGACAGCTCCAACTCTTCGCGCAACCACAGCCGCAAGGCATTCACCGGCGCCCAGTCGCGCAGCGCCGTGGGGTAGACCAAGTGGTAGGCGTAGGCTGCCTCGAACTCGATGGTGAGCGGCGAGAGTTGCACCAGCCGCCCCGACGAGAGGGCATCGGCCGCCAGCAACTCGCGTGACACCGCCAGGCCCAGGTTCTGCTCTGCCGCCTGCAGCATCAAACCCGCGTCGTTGAAGTTGGCCACCGGGGTCACGCGGGTGCGCAGGCCCGCTGCGGCGAACCAGGTTTCCCATACGTCGCTGTCGCCCAGCAGGGGCTCGCGCGCCAACACGTCGGGGGTTGCACCGCGCAGACGCTGGGCAGCGATGGCGGAGCCCACCACGACGAAGGGCATCGGCTTGTCGAACAGGCGCTCGGCCGTGAGGCCCGGCCACGGGCCGATACCTTGGCGAAGCGCGGCATGAAAGCCTTCACGCTGCAGGTCGACGAGCTGGGGCGTGGCGTCGATCTCGAGCGCGAGCTCGGGGTGGCGCTCGCGCCAGCGTGTCATGCGCGGCAGCAGCCAGCGGTTGGCAAATGACGGCAGCATGGTCACGCGCAGGCGCTGCGCGGCACCGCTGGCCGCAGCGGCTGCGGCTTGCACCCCTTCATCCAATTGGGCCAGCGCCGGCTCCACGCTGCGCAGCAAGGCCTGGCCGGCGGCGTTGAGCACCACACGGCGGCCGCGCCGGTCGAACAGGGTGAAGCCGAGCTGCTCTTCCAGCCCGCGAATCTGCTGGCTTACCGCGCTGTGGGTGAGGTGTAGCGTTTCGGCCGCAGCGCGCAGGTTTTGCGACTTCGCAACGGCACGAAACGCGGGCAGGGTCTGAAGGGGAAGGCGGGCCATGCTGGTAAGAATAGCTTACCGATACGGGCAGAACAATGCGCTTCTCTAGGGAGAGTTGGCCTTCTATGCTTACCAGCACGCCATCCTACCCACCGGACTCACCACCATGAACAGCTCCATCTGCACCCATGTCACCCCCTTGCCGACCCACCCGGTCGCCCAGCTTTGGCATGCGATTGCCTCGCGTTGGGCTGCCCACCTGGAGGCGGCGCGCAAAACGCAGGAGTTCAATTTTGTGGAGGACCTGAGCGTCGAGACGCTGCGCGACATCGGCGCACCCGATCGCTTGATTTCGCAGGCCGCCGTGCGGCGTGAATCGCAGCAGCATCGCCTGTCGGCGATGCGCCAGTGGCGCGACGGCTGAAGCCGGCTTACACCCGGTTGGTCGACAGACCGGAGGTGCTGCGCAGCCGCTCGATGAGCTTGGGCGCAATCTGCGTGAGCGGCAGCACTTCATGCGCTGCTCCCGCATTGATGGCCTCGCGCGGCATGCCAAACACCACGCAGCTGGCTTCGTCTTGCACGTAGTTGTAGCTGCCGGCGTCGCGCAACTCTTTCATCGCCTTGGCGCCGTCGGCGCCCATGCCGGTGAGCATGATGCCCAGCGCATTGGGGCCTACCACGCGGGCGGCCGACTTGAACAGCACCTCGACCGAAGGTTTGTGGCGGTTCACCGGCTCGCCGTCTTGAACACGGGCAATGTAGTTGGCGCCGCTGCGCTCCACGCTCAGGTGAAAGCCACCCGGTGCGATGTAGGCGTGGCCCGGCAGGATGCGCTCGCCGTCGCGCGCTTCGGCCACGCGGATCTTGCACAGGCCGTCGAGCCGCGCCGCATAACTCTTGGTGAAGCCGGGCGGCATGTGCTGGGTGATGACCACCGCCGGGCAATCGGGCGGCAGGTTGATCAGGAGTTCTTTCGTGGCTTCGGTGCCGCCGGTGGACGCGCCGATGAAGATGATCTTCTCCGTCGACAGCCGGCCGATCGA
>JACMKJ010000376.1 GCA_014380155.1 Rhizobacter sp.
CCACGCCATCGCCCCGTCGATGTACCCCAAGCTCGACTACAACATCGAGACCGACTTCATCCCCGTGGGCCTCATCTCGAGCGTGCCGCAGGTGATCGTGGTCAACGCGAAGAAGGTGCCGGTGACCGACCTGAAGGGCCTGCTCGAATTCGTGCGCAAGAACCCCGGCCAGCTCAACTACGGCTCGGCCGGCAACGGCACCTCGCACCACCTGGCCGGTGAGCTCTTCAAGCTGCAGACCAAGACCTTCATCACCCACATTCCCTACCGCGGCGCAGGCCCGTCGCTGCAAGACCTGATCGCGGGCCAGGTCGACATGATGTTCGACGGCCTCGGCTCGTCGGCCACGCACATCAAGAGCGGGCGCATCACGGCGCTGGCAGTGGCCGCAGAAAAGCGCGCCCCCGGCTTCCCCGACGTGCCCACCAGCGTGGAGGGTGGCGTGCCCACCTACCAAGTGGCCACTTGGTATGGCCTGTGGGCGCCCAAGGGCACACCGAAAGAGATGATCGACGCCATGCGCGCCGAGCTCGTCAAGGCCCTGGGCTCCGACGAGCTGCGCAAGACCTGGAACACCCTCGGCACCGACACGCCCAATCTGTATGGCGATGCATTCGGCAAATTTGTCAGCAATGAAGTCAAACGCTGGGCCGATGTGGTGAAGCACTCCGGCGCCAAACTCGAGTGAGACGGCCGCCGGTGCACCCATGAACCACAACCTCTTTGCCGCGCTGCGTGGCAACTTCCCGCAGGATCGCGACAGCGTGGCCATCGAGACCACCGACGCAGTGCCGCATTACTACACCTGGCGCGACATCGATCGCGCCACGGCGATGCTGGCCAACCTGCTGGAGTCACTCAACCTGCCCGAAGGCAGCCGCGTGGCGGTGCAGACCGAAAAGTCGGTTGAAGCGCTGATGCTTTACCTGGCCGTGCTGCGTGCCGGGTATGTGTACCTGCCGCTCAACACCGCCTACCAGGCAGCCGAGATCGAATACTTCATCGGCAACGCAGACCCCGCCGTGGTGGTGTGCTCGAGCAAGAACTTCGGCTGGGTCAGCCCCATCGCGTTCAAGGCCGGCACCACCCACGTGTTCACGCTCAACGAAGACCTCAGCGGCAGCCTGCTGGAGCGCGCTGCACACCACAGCGACAAGCACACACCCACGCTATGCCAGCACGATGACCTCGCCTGCATCCTCTACACCAGCGGCACCACCGGGCGCAGCAAGGGCGCGATGCTGACCCACGGCAACATCCTGAGCAACGCACTCACCCTGAAGGCGTACTGGGGTTGGCGCGGCGGCGATGTGCTGATCCATGCCCTGCCGCTGTTCCACGTGCACGGCCTCTTCGTCGCTGCGCAATCGGCGCTGATCAACGGCAGCAAGATGATCTGGCTGTCGAAGTTCGATCCCAAGACGGTGGTGGCCAACCTGCCGCGCGCCACGGTGTTCATGGGCGTTCCCACGCTGTACGTGCGCATGCTGGCGGAGCCCGGTCTCACGCGCGAGGCCTGCAAAAACATGCGGCTGTTCCTGGCCGGCTCGGCGCCTTTGCTCATCGAGACGTTCAACGAGTGGCGCGATCGCACCGGCCACACCATCGTCGAACGCTACGGCATGAGCGAAACCGCGATCCTCACCTCCAACCCCTACCGCGCTGAAGACGGCGAGCGGCGTGGTGGCACGGTGGGTTTCCCGCTGCCCGGCGTGGGCCTGCGGGTGCAAGACGACACAGGCCAGCCCTGCCCCGCCGGTGAGGTGGGCGGCATCCAGGTCAGCGGCCCCAACGTGTTTGCCGGCTACTGGCGCATGCCCGAGAAGACCCAGGAAGAGTTCACCACCGACGGCTGGTTCAAGACCGGCGACGTGGGCCGCGTCGATGACAAGGGCTACGTGACCATCGTCGGGCGCAGCAAAGACCTGATCATCTCGGGTGGCTACAACGTCTACCCGGCCGAGATCGAAGGCTTCATCAACGAGATGCCCGGCGTGGCCGAAAGCGCGGTGATCGGCGTGCCCCACCCCGACTTCGGCGAAGCCGGCGTCGCCGTGGTGGTGCCCAAACCCGGCACCCACCTGGACGACGCGGCCATCGTGCAAAGCCTGAAGACCCGCATCGCCAACTTCAAGGTGCCCAAGCGGGTCTACGTGGTGAACGAGCTACCGCGCAATGCCATGGGCAAGGTGCTGAAGAACCAGCTGCGCGAGCAGCACATGGGGCTCTTCAGCCAGGGCTGAGCCGTTGGTGCCGCCCACGAGGCATCGTTGGCGGCAGACCACTGCTGGTAAGCAGACGCATCTTGGCGTGGCAGGCCCCGCCCCGGCCGATGGGCCGCGCACTGCCAAACATCGCACGCACGGCCGGAGCTCTTTCGCACAGCCCGTGAAGTGGGCCCGGGGCGCCGGTTACACATGGCGTAACAACATCGTGCCCCCACGTGAGAGGCAACACGATGAAATGCAAGGTCCGCAAACTCCGCGGTGCGCGCCCCTCACGCCATGAACTTTCTTGAACGCATCCCCACCCGTTGGCTTCTGACCGGAGCCGCGCTGGCCTGCCTGGCGTTGTGGGCGGCGCCCAGCGTGGCGCAGACCTCGGGTGACCCGGCCAGCGGCCAACGCCTGTTCAACGACACCTCCAACGAATCGGGCATCGGGGCACTGGGCAACTGCACCAACTGCCACAACGTGCAAGACCGCCGCAACCGCATCGCCACGGGCAGCACGGCGGCGACCCCCATCTTCACGGCTGTCACCTTTGATCGGGCCTTGTCACGCTTCGGCACGGCCATCGGCGGAAACTTTAGCGGGGTCATGGGTCAGTACAACCAGCTGAGCCCCGAACAACGCGGCGACATCGCGGCCTACCTCGCCGACACGCCCAAGACCAGCGCGGCTCAACTCAGCTTCACAACTACGGCGATCAACACCAACACGCTGTCGCAGTCGGTGGACCTCAACAACTCCATCACCACCGGCACGCTGACCATCACCGGCGTCACGATCACCGGTTCTGGCGCCGCCCGGTTCACGTCCACGGCCGACACCTGCAACACGCAGACCCTGGCGGCGAGCACCTTGCTCACGACAACATCCTGCCGCGTCTCGGTACGCTTCTCGGCGCCCGACACCGCGGCCTACTCAGCCTCGTTGAACCTCTCGATGCGTGTGCAGGGCTCGGGCACCACCTTCACCCGCGCGGTGCCCCTCACCGGTCAGGTTGGCACGCCCACACCACCACCCGCCAGCGGCGGTGGTGGCGGCGACGACGGCGGTGGCGCCCTCGGCTGGGCCTGGCTCACAGGCCTGGCACTCGCCACGGCCGTGCTGGCCCGAC
>JACMKJ010000377.1 GCA_014380155.1 Rhizobacter sp.
GAGTGACCTCGCGCTGCCGTTGATGTTCGGCCGGGCTGGCAAACAGCGCACCAATCGGCAACTCCCCCCACACGCTGGCGTCGTAGCCGGTCAGCTGGCACATGGCCGCGTTAGCGCGCTGGATCCGATCGCCGCGGATGAATGCGATGCCTACTTCAGACAGGCTGAACATCAGCTCGCGGTCGCGTGCAAGGGCTTCGAGCTCGATCTGCTGGGCCTTCAGCCGCGTGATGTCGGACAGCACGGCGATCGCCTCCGATGCTTCTCCCGCTGGCCCGGCGCGGCGCACGGTCAGTGCGCACCACTGCCGCGGCTGGCCCGGCAGATCGATGGCGATTTCGGTCTCGAAAACCGTGCCGCTCTCGAGCGCTGCCTCGATGTCGTTGACCAGCATCTGCGCATGCGGCTGCGCCTCGAACAGCTCGTGCACACCCGAGCCCACCACCTTGCCGGCGTGAAAACCGAGCAAGGCCTCGAAGCGGCTGTTGCAGCGCACCAGCACTTTGCCGCGAAGATAGGCGATGCCGGCGGTGGTGCTTTCCAGAATCGTGGTCATCTCGTGCAGCAGGATCTCGCTGCGCTGCTGCGACTGGTGCTGCTCGGTGATGTCGAGCGTGACCACCGAGGTGGTGCTCTTGCCCGACGCCAGCGTGGCCGGCTCAACCCGGGTGAGCAACCAGCGCTGGCCGAGTTCGGGGTGGCGTATGGCGTAACGCACCTCCGCGCGCTGAGCATGCCGCAGCGCCTGCTGCAGCCGCTCGTATTCGGGCAACGAATCGGGCATCACCACGTCGCGGCGGATGGATTGCAACGCGGCAGAAGCAGGGGCATCGTTCGACGAAGGCGCCGCCCCAGCAAAGTGAGCGCTGCTGTGCTGCACCCAGCCCGACGACTCCTGGAAGGTGGCCAGGCCCACCCCTGCGGTGTCCATCAGTGCGCCGATCTGCATCTGTGCCAGGTCGCGCTCTTCCTCGGCGCTGCGGTCTTGCACCACCGCCATGTAGCGCAGCTGCAGCGTCGCCGTGCGGTAGCTGCGAACGGCCGAACGCAGGCGGCGCAGGCTGCCGTCGGAGTGCATCACCCAGGCCTGCGCCTCTTCGGGGTTCGAGCCGGGCTGCAGGCTGTCCAGCGGGCGCCCTTCTTGCCAACACAGCAGCTTCTGCACGCCGGGCTCGGCCTCCGACATCAGCACTGGCACCTGCCCCACCAGCGCCTCGAAGGCCGGGTTGGTGCGCACGAGCAGCCCCTGGTCGTCGAACAGCACCATACCCACGGGGCTCAGGTCGAACCAGTCGTCGAGCTCGCGCGCAGAGCGGTCGGCACGTTCACGCGCCACATGTTCGGCGGTGCTGTCTTGCAAGATCGAGAGGTAGCGTGTGCGCCCTTCTTCGTCGACCCAGGTGCGCCACGTGGCCCGGTACCAACGCTCACGCCCATCGGCATGGATCAGGCGGCGCTCCATCAGCCGCGCAGGCTGGCCGGGTTGCGACATCTCGCCGATCTGGCTGCGGTAGGCGAGGTGCAGCTCGCGGTCTTCTTGCGGCTGCAGCTCCATCGGGTCGCGACCGATCAACTGGTCAGCGCCGAAACCGGTGAAATCGACATACGCCTGGTTGACGTGCAGGTAGCGAAACTCGCTGTCTTGCAGGCAGGCCGGGAATGGTGACTCCCAGAACAGGCCGACCAGTTCGGACGACATTGACGGCGGGGCGGCAGCGTGTGTCGGGCTCGTCTCGCCGGCTGTCGCTGGTTCAGCCGCCAACCGCAGGGCCCAGCGTTCACCTTCGAGCGGTGAGAGTGCCACGCCGAAGTGGCGGCCGTCTGGCAGAGTGATGGTTTCTGGCAGTTCTGGTTTGGGCGCGCCGATGCGTGGCACGCCTTTTGTGAGCACCTGGGTGATGGTGGCGATCAGCGTGTCGCCTAGCAGCGGTTTGAGTTCGCTGAGTGCGCTGCCGGGTTCGGCATTCAGCAGGCTCTGGGCGGCGGTGTTGGCGAAGTAGACGCGGGCGCTGCGATCCACGACGAGTACTGCGTCAGACAGGACGTCCAGGAAGAGGCGCAGGGCCTTGGGGTCGAACATGATTTGCAGTGTACGCAGCGGCGTTCGTGCATCGCCGTCATTCCCGCCCTTCGATACCTCAGGACAGGCCGGGCTTCGCCCGAGCGGGAATCCAGGATGCTTCCGAAGCGCTTTGTCGCTCGTCTTGCTCACTGCGTGAGGCCGCGCCGGGTGTTCGGCCCGGCGGCCGACCTCCTTTCTTGTATCGACAAGAAAGGAGGCAAAGAAGCGACCCCAGCGGACTCGGCCCTCGCTGCGCGAGGGCTGCCTTGCGCTGCTCGGTCTTTGCGGGTCGGGCAGAACTCGCTACGCGCCGTGCCGGCGCCGCCGACGGCGGCTGTGGCTCCGGTGCTGCCGATGAAGGCCAGAAAGCTTCGGCGGTTGACTTCTTGCATGATCGGTTGCTCCTTGTTGTGTTTGATGGACTGACAAGGAGTCTCGCGAGGCGGCGTGACAGGTCGGGTGGGTGATGGGGTGGGGGGACTGGCCTGGAAGTGCTAGTCCTGGGTCGGCTAGGCATTTCCGCGGAGGCGGGAATCTCTGCCTTGCGCTGCTCAGCTCGTCCGAAGGGGGAGACGAACACCAGCCGGCCTCGCTGCGCGTTGGCGTGGTAGCGGCGCATCACTACGTTCGCGCCGATGCGAAGCGAGGCGTAGATGGAATGCTTGCGAAGCAAGCGACGTCTTGCTCTTGGGTCCCCTTGGTGAGTCGTCGAGCAGCGCAGGGCTTTGCAGCAGCGCGCGTCAGCGCGCCTCCACATCTGACTTCGCGCAGTTGTTTGAGCGCAGCGCTCGCAGAGCGCGTAGCGAGTTCTGCGCGAGCTGCAAAGACCGAGCAGCGCAGAGCAGTCGGCCCTAGGCCGACCGACGAGCAGGGTCGCCTTTCTTTTGCCTACTTTTCTTTGGCGAAGCAAAGAACAAGTAGGTCGGCTGTCGGGACGACTTCCCGACGCGGTCTCACGCAGTGGGAAGAAACACCATCGCGAAGCCGGCAAAAGGCTTCGATACCTCAGCCCGAACGGTCGGCACCAAGACACCGACGGAATCAAGCCGCCGGGAAGGCCGAAGCAGGCGCCGCGGAAGCACCAATGTTCCCAAGCTCCACGATCACCGCATGCGCGCACGCCAAAGCATTCAACGCACTTTCCATGCGACCGCCCTCGGCCACCGGCTCCTGCGAGCGCAAGTGCCCCTGCAACCACTCCAATTGAGCCGCGATGAATGCGAACTCTTCCATGCTGGTCATCACCCGCCCCTTTTGCGTCAACTCAGCGCTGCTTGCGCTTGCGAGCAGCAGCCCCGAGCGCACCCAGGCCCAGCAACAACATAGGCAGTGCGGCAGGCAGCGGCACCACGGCGGGTGCCGCGGCGATCAGGTTGCCCGAATACGAAGCGGGCGGGTTCAACAACAAGCCACGCACCTGCAAGGTGTAGTCGCCTGCCGTCAACCCGCTTACCGGCGTGACCGACACGGAGGTGGTGAACGGCCCGTTCATGGTGACGTTCTGCCAGCCCACCGCGACCACGCCAACTGCGTTGAGCAAGTTGACCTGGATGTTGTCGAGGCCGAAGGTGCCGGCAAACGAAAACGACGCCACCAGGCTCGTCAGGCTGGCGTTCTCGCCCAGGGTGAAGGTCCAGCGGTCGCGAAAGTTGTAGAGCGGCGCGACGATCGTTCCGACCGACAGGTTGGTGTCGGTCGAGTTCGAAAACGCGATGGCCGCTGGTGCGTTGATCACGCCCAGGTTGCTCACGTAGTCGGCATGCGCAGCGCCGGTGGCCGTCAGGCAGGCGAGCCAGACCAAGTTGCGAAGGTAGCGTGTTGTCATGTTGTTTCCCTGAATGCTCAAACGGACGACGTTGATGCCATCACCGCCATGGTGCCTGGGCCGCGTGTCAGCATGCCATCGCGTGGCAGGCGCAGAAATGATCCGACCGGGCCGGCTCCATCGTGCACGTCGAGGCCTTTCAGTACCGACCCAGCCACGCGGCCTGGGTCGAACGGACTAGTGCTCGACCGACGCAGGTCACGCAGCCGCCGCCCGCGCTGCCCACACTCGCCGCCAACAAGGCCGGGAGGGCAACAACATGGATCGCAAGTGGCTGGCACTTGCCGCGAAGGGGTTCGCCCTGTGTGCGGCCACCTGGGTTTGCGCGTCGACAGCGGCGCCGCCCACCACCGCGCAGATCGATGCGGCGCGCATCGGTGGCCTGGCCTGGTTGATGACACACCAGCAACGCGACGGCAGCTGGCAGCTGGCAGGCAGCGCCTCGGTGCAGTCGACCAGCGCCGCCATCGACGCACTCGCCAACGCCGGCATCGTGCGCGGTTTTCCCTACATGAGTGGCCTGGGTTATCTGCAAAACGCGCCCTCGGCGAGCGTGGATGCACTGGCCCGCCAGGCCGCCACGCTGCACGCCGCAGGCACCCCAGTCAGCGCCTTGATGGCGCGCCTGGGCGAGGTGAAAAACGGCAACTCCGCCTGGGGCGCCTACCCCGGTTACGGCAGCAGCCTGCCCGACACGCCGCTGGCCTTGAGCGCACAGCTGCGGGCCGGCACCGTCAACATTCCCACGGTCACGACCACGCTGTGCCGCGGCCTGCTCGATGCGCTCAAGCCCGACAACAGCTTTGCCTACCTGCCCGGCTCTGCGGCCAGCGGCGCGGCCGTGCCCACCGCCTACGCGGCGATGGCCTTGCACAGCGTGCGCACGACGCTCGGCTACAGCAGCCTCACCTGCCCCACCTCACATGTGCTGGCCACGCGCGTGACCAATGCGGCGAGCTGGTTGCTCGCCCGCCAGAACGCCACGGACGGTGGCTTCAGCGATGACGGCAGCAGCGACGTGCTCGAGACCGCGATTGCCACCTTGGCGCTGCGCCACATTCAACCCACCACCTACGCCGCACCGGTGGGCGAAGCGCTGCGGTTTCTGGTGACACAACAATCGGCCGACGGCAGCTGGGGCGGCGACCCCTTCGCCACCGCGCTCGCCTTGCAAGCCCTGCCCAAGCTGAACGTGGGCACGCTGGCCGACAGCAACCTCAACGGCCTGCCCGACGCCGTGGAAGCGCGCTTGGGCAACAACCCGAACGTGCCCAACAGAACGCCCGCCGACGGCAACGGGGGCAGCGTGGTCGGCAGCACCGTCTCGCAGCTGCTCGCCTCGGGGCAGCAGCACCAGGCCTTCGGCCTCATCCTGCCCAACCTCGACATCACCGGCACCCCCGCCTGGCGCATCGACTCGGGCCTCTTGCCCGATGGCCTGGTGCTCAATCCCGCCACCGGTCAATTGGCGGGCACGCCGCTCACCGCAGGTGTCTTCAACTTCCAGGTGGTCGTGAGTGCGACCGCCCAGACCGATCGTGCGATCGCAGCGCGCATCGACATCGAAGCCGCACCGTTGGCCGAGGGCGACGTGCCCTTGCCGGCCTGGGCGCTGGGCCTGCTCGCCGCCATGTTGGTGGCCCGAGGCGGGCTGCTGAAAAACCGCCGTCGCAACGACGCATAACACCGGGGAACTGATATGAGGTCAACGAGCGGTCGGCGCTGGGATGCCGTGTGGCTGGTGGTTTTGTCGGGCCTGGCGTCCGCTGGTGCAGTGACGGGTGCAGCGGCACAAACGACGCGGGTCGACCCCGCGCCGGTGAACGAAGAAGTGGTGCAGCGCCTGGCGCGCCAGCGTGTGGGCACACCCGATGCGCTGCCGCAGCTGCTGCAGCGCCGGCTCGACGAGTCGGGCACGCTGCTGCGCGAGATCACACGCGGCGATGCAGACGACGCCGGCTCGCGCCGCGCCCGCGTGGCTGCATTAGCGCAGCAGATCGAATCGCTGCGCAGCGAGGCGCGCGTGCGCATGGCGGCCTCGCGCGAGCGGCTGCAGTCGCTGGGCTTGACCGACAAGCTGAGCGAGTGGGACGCGCTCAGCGCCCGTGTCGAACAACGCTTCGACGGCATGCGCCGCTCTCTCGATGCCGTGCGCGCCGCCGGGCCGGCCCAAGCGCGCTTGCGTGCCGCCCAGGCACTCGCCGAGCTCGACACCTTGCAGCTGGCCGCAGCCGGTCGCGACCGCACCGAGATGCCGGTGACCCAGCCCAACTGGCGCAGCCAGAAAACCCAACCCACCTCCGAGCTGCGGCGCTCGCCACGCCTGCCCAGCTACCTGAGCTACGAGGCAAGCGACCGGCTCTATGCCTTCGACGGCAACACCATGCTGGCGGCGGCCCCGCCCGCACTGCCGGGCAGCGCCACCAACTGCGGCTCACCCGCCGAGCTGGCCGCCTCGCTGGCTGAAACACAAGACGTGCGCATCACGCCCGAGATCCGCGCGCTGGCCGAGCGGCTGGGCTACTCGCCCGCAAAAATCTTGCGCCACGTCTACGAACACGTGGCCTTCGAGCCTTACTACGGCTCGCTGAAAGGCTCGGTCGGCACGCTGGTGGCCGGTGCAGGCGGCGCCACCGACCAGGCTTCGCTGTTGATCGCGTTGCTGCGTGCGTCCAACATTCCGGCGCGCTACGTCAAGGCGCAGGTTCGTCTCACCGACCCCACCCCCGACCCGCTGGGCGGGCGTGTCGCGCGCTGGCTGGGCGCCAAGTCGTATGCCGGTGCGGCCGCGATGCTCGGGCAGGGGCAGAACCCCTCGGTCATCACCATCAACAACGCGAGTGCGCAGGCGGTGGGCGTGTCGTTCACCCACGTCTGGGCCGAGGCCTGCGTGCCTTACAGCCACTACCGCGGCATGCAGCACAGCACCGCCGGCTCGCGCTGGATTCCGCTCGAGCCGAGCTTCAAGGACGCGAGCTACCAGGCCGGCATGGCGCTCAACGTGAGCTTCGACTACGCCGGCTTCCTGGCGCGCCGCACCCACTTGCTGCCCGACGAATATTTTGCGCAGCAGGTGCAGCAGGCCATCCGCGCGGGCAACGCCAACGCCGCGCTGGCCGACGTGGCCTACACCGGCCGCATCAACCCCCTCTTGATCGACGTGCTGCCGGCCAGCACACCGTTCGAAGTAGACAACTTCCTCGCCTGGGACGGCGGCAGCTCGCCCGAGGCGGCCGAGCTGCCCGACAGCCACCGGCTCAAGCTCAACGTCGCGGTGGCCAGCGCCACCGGGTCGCCGCTGCTGAGCCACACGCTGTCACTCCCGCAGACAGCACTCAACCGCTTGACGCTGGCGTTCCGTGGTGCCACGCCCTCAGACCAGAGCGCGTTCAGCGCCTGGCAGAACAATGGCTCACTGAGCACACCGCTGCCCTGCGCGGTCAACGTGGTGCCCGTGCTGCGCGGCGGCCAGGCCAACGCGGAAGGCGTGGAACTGGCCGCCGGGCCCAGCGCCAGCCCGCTGGGTGTGTGCAGCACCGACAACCAGCTCACCATGAGCGTCACGCTCGCCGAGCTGGTGAACCCCACGCTCAACAGCGTCTCGTTCGACAACATCCACGCCGCCAACTACCACGCGCTGCAGGCCTACGCCTTCCAGGCCTCTGACCGGCTGCTGGGCGAGCGGGCGACCACGCTGCTGGCCAGCGTGCGCAACATCGGCGCGCCCAACACCGCACTCGACGAGACCGAGGGCGAGTTCCTGCACCTGGTCGGCCTGAAGTACATGCGCTACATCTCCGACTCGTCGCGCCGCATCGGCCAGCTCGACGGCGGCTCGGGCGACGTCGGCAACCACCTCGGGTTGACCGCCAGCCAAATGAAGGTGCTGTACCTGTTCGACGTGCCCTACGCCGTGGCGCGCACCGGCTTCCTGATCGACGTGCCGGGCGGGCGCTCGCGCAGTGTCGACCTCACGAGCGGCGACCTGGTGTGGAAGACCTTCTTGCTCAGCGGCTACAGCAGCTCGGCCTTCGAGTACTACGTGTGGCAAGAGAACGTGCGCATGGACGCCGTCTCGACCACACGCGGGATGCAGTTCGCCAGCGAGGCCGGCATCCCGCTGCTCACGGCCAACAGCGCCAACTGGACGGCGATTGCCGCCACCATCGCCGCCAACCCCGGCTGCTCACTGTCACCGACCAATCTCAACTACCCGCAGTGCTGGCTCGACTCGATCAAGACCAACTACATCGACCAGGGTTTCACCGTCACGCTGCCACGCTCGCTCATCCAGTACGGCGGCTGGCGCGGCAGCGTCTACGTGACCGCGCTCGACAACACGGCCAGCACCACCGGCCTGGAGAGCGTGGCCGGCTTCATCATCAACGGCGGCTCGGGTGGCTACACGGTGGACAACGCCGCCGCACCGCTCAACACCTACAACCCGGGTTCTGGCGCCGGCTACCACACGCCCGACCCGAGCCGGCCCCAGCCGGTCAACAACGCCGGTCTCAACAACGGCTTCGACGCACGCCACACGGTGATCGACGGCGACGTGAACGTGGCCACCGGCAACGTGTTTCGCACCGAGCGCGATTTCAGCGCCAAGGGTCGCGGTGGTTTGCCGCTGGTCTTCGAGCGTGCCTACAACTCGCGCAACCCGCAGCCCGGCCCCTTCGGCTACGGGTGGACGCACAGCTTCAACCAGTTCCTGAGCTTCAAGGACGACAACGGCAACGGCGCAACCGACGCCGGTGACAACGACGGCCTCACCTCCAGCGTGGGCTGGACCGACGGCACCGGCGGCGAGAAGCTCTTCGGCGTGTCGGGCACGGCCGCGGGCGTGGCCATCGGCAGCAACTTCGTTCGCATGCCCGGCAGCTTTGCGACCATGGCGCGCAACCCCGACGGCAGCTACACCGTGCGCGAGAAAAACGGCATGGTCTACCGCTTCGAGAGCCTGGCCGGCACCACGGCCACAAGGGCCCGCCTGCTGTCGATCCAGGACCGCAACGGCAACACGCTCACGCTCGGCTACAGCGCCGCCTGCGGCCAGCGCCTGTGCACCGTGACCGACCCGGTCGGCCGCGCCGTGACGCTCGGCTACGACAGCAACGGCCACATCACGCAGATGACCGACTGGGCCAGCCGCACGTTCCGCTACGGCTACACCGACGGCCATCTCACTTCGTACTCGAACCCACGCGCCGTCGCCGGCCTGCAGCAGCCCACCACCTACGCCTACTACGGCGCGGCCGACGGCCCCAACCTGAACCACGTGCTCAAGGAAATGAAACTCCCGCGCGGCAACGGCTTGCGCTACGAGTACTACGCCACCGGTCGCCTCTTCCGCCGCACCGACGGCATGGGCCACACCCGCACCTACACCTACAACGACTTCCGCCGCGAAACGCTGCAGATCAACGAGCGCGGCCACACCCGTCGCTACGACGTCGACCCCTTCGGCAACACCGTGCAGATCGTCGAGGAAAACGGCGCCACGCATCTGTTCGGCTACGACACGGCCGTGCCGGCCAACGTGCATAACCGCGTGAGCAAGCAAGACCCGCAAGGGCTCGTCACCGCCTACGCCTTCGACGGCAATGGCAACGTGACGCAGATCGTCAACCCCTCGGGCAGCACCGAGCTGTACTCGCACCACACCGCCTTCAACCTGCCGGCCAAAGTGAAAGACGCCAACGGCCACTACGCGGTGATGAAGTACGACACGCGCGGCAACCTCGTGCACGAGATCCGCCTGCGCAAGAGCTACTGCCTGGCCAACGATTGCGCCGCGCTCGACCCGGTGGCCTACAGCCCGGCAGCCAACGACATGGTCGCCTGGCGCGTGATGGGCTACGACACGCACGGCAACATCACATCGCGCAAGCACGTGCGCGATTTCGCAGCCCAGGTGGCCACCAACACCGCGCTCAGCACCACCGGCCCGATCATGGCGATCGGCTACGACGCCAACGGCCTTTACCCGGTGAGCAGCTCGCGCACCGGCCGCAAGAACAGCGACACGAGCCCCAGCACACAGAGCGCGAGCGTGGTCTTCGACACGCTGGGCCGCGTGCGCACCGGCATCGACGCCGACTGGCAGCCCACGCAATACGCCTACGACGACGCCGACCGCATGACCCAGCGCAGCGACGCCACCGGCCGCCTGCGCACGCTGCGCTACGACGACAACAACAACCTGCTGGGCGAGCGGCTCGACGTGGACGGCGTGCTGGCCGACAGCCGCTCGTCGAGCTACGACCTCAACGACCGCCGCCTGACGCAAGTGGACGCCGGCGGCAACATCTCGCGGCTCGACTACGACGCGGCCGGCAACGTGGTGCAACTCACCACGCCCGACCTGCAGGTGCACAGCTTCGAATACGACCCCGCCAACCGGCTGCTGCGCAAGTTCGACCCCGAGTTCAACGCCATCACCCGCACGCTCGACGCGCGTGGCCGCCCGCGCAGCATCAGCAATGCCAACCAGAGCGTGGGCCGCTACGAGTACCACGACGCGCTGCAAGACGGCCGCCTCAAGAGCACGATCGACCCGCTGGGCCGCCGCAACGAGCTCAGCTTCGACGCCAACGGCAACGTGACCAGCAGCACCGTGGTCGGCAGTGGTGGCATCACCACCCGTAACACGCTCACCTTCTACGACGAGCTGAACCGCCCCACCCGCGTGGTGGGCCCGGGCTACCTCGATGCCACTCTCGGCAACATCCGCCCGGTCATCCGCTACAGCTACGACAACCTCGGCCGCCTGAGCCAGCTCGCCGCCGGCCGCACCACCGACCTCTCGGGCCAGAACCTCGCACTCGACGTGGTGGCGGTTCAAAACAGCTTCGTGCACGACGACTTCGGCCGCAAGGTGCGCGACGCCGACGGCCTGAACCGCGCCTGGCTCTACAGCTACGACGGCCAGAACAACCCCGTCAGCTCGATCGACCCGCGCGGCCAGACCACCACCTACGCGTGGAACCACGGGCACCAGCTCGCCAGCGTGCTCGACCACGCAGGCAACCAGCACCAGTACACGCGCAACGCGCTGGGGCAGGTGACGCTCGCGCAGTCGCCCGCCGTCGCCTACACCTACGTGTACGACGCCGCGCACCGCCTGCGCCGCGTCACCGACTCGCGTGCCGGCAAGACGCTGACCTACACCCGCAGCCCCGGCGGCCTGCTCAACTCGATGGTCGACAGCGACGGCAACCGCACCGACTACGACTACGACGCCAACGGCCGCCTCGCCGGCCTGTGGGCACCCAACGGCGACTACGCGGCCTTCGCCTACGACGCCGGTGGCCGCATGACCGACAAGTGGCTGGCCGGCGCCGCCGGGGGCCTGGTCAGCGCACGTTATGGCTACCACGCCGACAACACCCTCGCGAGCCTCAGCAACCTGGTCGGCGCCACCATCGTCAGCAGCCACACCTATGGCTACGACACGCTGGGCAACCGCAGCACGCATACCGAGCGCATCGGCGCAACCACGGTCAACTACGTCTACGGCTACGACGCACTGAACCGCCTGAGTTCGGTCGACAACGGCACGGCCGCGCAGCTGGAGAGCTTCGGCTACGACCCGCTCGGCAACCGCACACGCCGCCAGACCGGCTCGGCCGCGGCCATTCACGCGCTCTACGACGCAGCCAACCAGCTCACCGAACTGCACAGCGGCTCGACCACCGGCCCGCTGCTGGCTAGCCTGGGCTACGACGACGCCGGCAACCTGGTCTCGCGCAGCGACACCGGCCTCGCCCTCGCCTACGACGCGCTCAACCGCTTGAACCAGGCCACGCTGGGCGGCCAGGTCTCGCAGTACGCCTACGACGACCAGGGCCGCCGTGTGCAGAAGACGGTGGGTGGCAACAGCACGCAGTTCCTCTACGACGGCCTGCACGTCGTGGCCGAGTACGGCGCGGGCTGGGGCACGCCGGCATCGCAATACGTGCACGGTGAGGTGATCGACAGCAACCTGATCCGCATCCCGGCCAGCGGCAGCAGCCAATACCTGCACCAGGACGGCCTGATGAGCGTGGTCGCCGTGACCAACTCGGCAGGCAGCACCGATGCCAGCCAACGTTTCGACGCCTGGGGACAGCGCATCGCCAGCAGCGGGCTGGTGGGGCGCTACGGCTTCACCGGCCGCGAGCCCGACGAGACCGGCCTCGTCTATCACCGCGCGCGCTACCTCGACCCCTCGCTCGGCCGCTTCACGCAGCGCGACCCGGTCGGGGTGAACGGCGGCCTGCACGCTTACGCCTACGTTGGCAACAGCCCGCAAAACGCCACCGACCCGTCGGGAAACACCCCCATGCACGTGGGCGCGGCCATCGTCGGCGGCATCGGCGGCCTGCTCTTCCAGGCGGGCATGGACTTGGCCAGCGGCCGGATGAGTTCGCTCGGCGACTATGCCGGCGCA
>JACMKJ010000378.1 GCA_014380155.1 Rhizobacter sp.
CTGGTGGCGACCGACATCGCCGCGCGCGGGCTCGACATTGCCGGGCTGGAGGCCGTGATCAACGTCGACATCGCCGCCGACGTCGACACCCACACCCACCGCATCGGCCGCACCGGCCGTGTCGACGAAGAAGGCTGGGCCTTCAGCCTGGCCAGCATGGACGAGATGGGGCGTGTGGGCAACATCGAAAAGGCAGGCGGCTTCAGCAGCGAGTGGCAGCCCCTGAGCGCACTCACGAGCACGGCCGGCGGGCCCCTCAAGCCGCCGATGCAGACGATCCAGATCCTCGGTGGCCGCAAAGAGAAGATCCGCGCCGGCGACGTGTTGGGGGCGCTCACCAAAGACCTGGGTTTTGCAGGCGCGCAGATCGGCAAGATCAACGTCAACGAGTTTTCCACCTACGTGGCGGTGGAAAGCGGCATTGCCGCCCAGGTGGTGAAGAAGCTTTCGGCTGGCAAGGTCAAGGGGCGCAGCGTGAAGCTGCGGCTGATGGAGAGCTGAGCCCGCCAACATCGTGTTTCAAAGGGGGTATGTGATGGTTGTACCCTTCACCCTCCTCAAACGCCAGCGCGCTGACACCCCGCATGTTCGGTCAATCGAAACCCGTCGTTCTGGAGTCGTATGGCAGCCGCCGCAAGCGCGGGCGGCCGCCGCGCTGGCTGGTGCTGCTGCTGAGCGGCGTGGCCATCGGCGCCATCGGTGTGGTGGTGGTGCAAGAGCGCTACCTGCCCCCGCGCCTGTCGCCCACCGAATCGGCCAGGCTGCGCGAAGCCTATGAGACGGCCGATGCCGAGCGCCTGCGCTTGCAACAGAGCCTGGGTGAAACCAGCCAGAAGCTCAACACCGCGCTGTCAGAGAAAACCAAACTCGGCGAAGAGTTGAGCACCAGCCGCGCCAGCACCGAGCGCCTGCGCGAAGACCTCTCGGCCGTGGTGGCCGCGCTGCCGCCCGACCCGCGTGGCGGCGGTATCGAAGTGCGCGCCGGGCGCATCACCACCCGCGGCGGCATGCTGGTCTACGACGTGGTGCTGACCCGCGAGCGCGCCGGCAGCAAGCCCATGGCCGGTGTGTTGCAGCTCACCGTCGCCGGTGTGTCGGCGCGTGGGCCCGAGACCACGGTCGCACTGAAGCCGGTGACGCTTGCCCTGGGGCAGCATGAGATCGTGCGCGGCAGCCAGCCGCTGCCCGAGGGCTTCAAGCCCCGCGAGACCACCATTCGGGTGCTCGACCGCCCGGCTGGCAACTCGCTTGGCATGCGGGTGATGTTGGTCAAGTAGCCGGTCGTGGCCCGCTCGCTCAGGCCACCGTGAGCTGCGTGCTCTCCCTGAACAGCGAAGAGCGGAAGTTCATCGTGCGCGGCCCCACGTCGTGCATGGCCCACTGGGCCAGTGCCTTGGCTGACATGGGCTTGGCAAACAGGTAGCCCTGCAACTGGTCGCAGCCGTATTCGCGCAGCATGCGGTTTTGGCCTTCGGTCTCTACACCTTCGGCCACCACCTTGAGGTCGAGTGCCTTGGCGAGGTTGATCACGGCCGAGGCCACCTTTCGCGCGTCTTCGCTGGTTTCGAGGTCGAGCACGAAGCTGCGGTCGATCTTCAGCTCGTGCGCTGGCAGCTTGCGCAGGTAGGCCAGGCTCGAATGGCCGGTGCCGAAGTCGTCGATCGAAATCTGCAGGCCCAGCAGGTCGAGCTGGCGCAACACACGGATCGTGACCTCGGTGTCTTCCATCGCCGACGACTCGGTGATCTCGCAGGTGATCAGCTCGGGGTTGATCTGGTGGCGCCGCAACACCTCTTCGAAGCGCTCGGCCAGGTCGGGCTGGCGCAACTGGTGCACCGAGAGGTTGATGGCCACCCGCATGCGCAAGCCGGCGTCGCGCCACACGCGGGTCTGGCGGCAGGCCTCGTCGATCACCCAGCGGCCCAGTTCGTTGATCAGGCCGTAACGCTCGGCCAACGGGATGAACACCCCTGGGCTCACCATGCCGCGGCGCGGGTGGTTCCAGCGCATCAGGGCCTCGGCACCCGTGATCTCGCCACTGGGCGCATGGATCTTGGGTTGGTAGTAAAGCTCCAACTCACCCCGCGCGAGCGCGTGGCGCAGGTCGCGCAGCAGGGCCACGTCATCGCGCACACCGCTGAGCATGCGGGGCTCGAAGAACACGTGGCTGGCGCCGCCCGCCGACTTGGCGGCGCGCATCGCGGCCTCGGCATGGCGGATCAGAGTCGATTGGGCACCGTCTTCGGGGTACAGCGCCACGCCGATCGAGCAGGCGACGGTGGCCGAGCGCCCATCCAGCGCAATCGGCTGGCTGACTGCGGCCAGCAGCTGGGTCGCCAGCTCGGAGGCCTGCTCCACGCCTACCTTGCCCTGGAGCAAGACGAGGAACTCGTCACTCGCCAACCGTGCCGCCATGTGCGGGCCCGACAGGGCCCGCAGGCGAGACGCCACCTTGCCGAGCACACGGTCGCCGCCCCGGTGGCCAAAGGCCTCGTTGACGGGGCGAAAGCCGTCGAGGTTGATGAACAGCAAGGCCAGCGACTGGTCGGTGGCGTCGGCACGTTGCACGGCCTGGCCCAGCGTGCCTTCAAACAGCTGACGGTTGGGCAAGCCGGTGAGCGGGTCGTTGAGGAGCTTGCTGCCCAGGGCCCGGCGCGCCTTGGCACCGGCGGCGCGGGCCTTCAGGTGCTTGCGCAAGGAGACCAGCAGGCCACACAACACGCCACTGCCGAGCACGACCGCCAACACGGTCAACACACCGCCCGACACCTGCCCTGGCGCGGCAGGCGTGCGCGCCGCGGGTGCCGCTTCGACGACGAAGTGCTGGCTGGCCACCATCGCACCGGCCCAGGCCAGGCTGGCACCCACCCTGAACCAGACGGCGGCGCCATTGCTCTGCCCCTTCAGGCACTGAAACAAGCCAAATGTGAACAGGGCACCTGCCACGCCCAGACCCCAGGCGACCAACAAGGAGCCCGTGTGCCAGGGAGCCGGGGAGTCGCTCGCACCCAGCAGCTGCAAACCCACCATGGCCGCACCCAGCAACACGGCAGCCGGCACCCACCTGGCGGCGCTTGGTTTGCGCGGGTCGAGCCAGGCCAGGGTGGCCACGGAGGCGGCCACGGCCAGGGCCCACACCGCCAGCTCGAGCGCGGGTGTGTAGCCCCGCCCGAAGCCGGCCGATTCGACCGGGGCCGAAAAAACGTGAACCATCCAGAGGCCTGTTCCCAGGCTGAGGCCCGCCCCAAGCAGGCGCTGCGCCGAGCTGCGCAGGTTGTTGGCCCAGGCGTGCTCGATCCACGCGAGGCCCAGCTGGGCCGACAAACCGCCTGCAGCCAGGCTCAGGACGATCCAGAGGCTGGCGGCAAAGATTCGGTCGAGGTGAGCGTCCATGGCAAGGTCAGGCACCGTCGTTGGGCGGTCTTGTGGTCATCCAGTGGATGTCGACGCCTGGGGCTGGTACTTGAGTATGGCAAGCCATCTGTGCGGGCCGGAACAATCTCGGCGCAGGACATGCGCCGGATTTCACGCCACACGGTTGCGCGAAGCAGCCCGCAGGCTCAGCGCGCTTTTGCGGCCACTTCTTCGATGGTCAGCAAGGTGGCGCCATAGGTCGATTCGCAAGACGTGCCCGACGGGCAGACGGCCTTGCCCACAAACGGGCTCTCACTGCCGGTGCGTGCGGCCCAGAGCTTTTCGGCCAGCACCAGGTCGTACTCGGGGATTTCTTCTTTGGCCTGGCGCAGGCCGGCTTGCGCAAAATCGCGCGGCTGACGCGACACCATGGTCACGATGTGGTTGGTGCCGGGCGGCCCGCCGGCCGTGATGTTCCAGCTCTTGCGTGGCAACAGCATCTCTTGGTTGGCTTCGATGCGGTTGTTCTTGTCGAACGTGTTCGGGAACAGCAGGTACATGTGCCCCTTGTCGGTGCCGGCAAAGAACACATACACGTAGCCGGCCTCAGAAGACTTGACGCGGAACTGCAGCTTGTCGCTGCCGATCGTCAGGGTCGACTTGTCGGCCAGTGCGTTCACCCCGAGCAGCGGGTCGGCACGGCGCACGATGTCTTGCATGGCAGTGACGATGCCGAACGGCACGGCCGGTGGCGGCGGTGGTGGCGGCTTGGTGGGCTCGACTTGTGCGACTGGCGACGAGGCGGGCGGCGCTGGCTGCTCGGTGCTGCCGTTCTGCGCCACGGGCGATGCTGGCACCTCGGCCTTGCCCTTGGTACCAAACCACCAGCCCGCACCGGCCAACACCAGCAAGGCCAATCCACCGCCTGCCCACAAGCCGGTGCGCGATGGGGGCGGCGCCGGGTCGGGGTTGAGCAGCTTGATCGGCGGGGTGGGCTGCGCTGGCGGGCGTGGTGCGGAAACGGGCGGCCTGGGCGGTGGTGACGCGGGTGGCGTGGGTGCCACCATCACCGTGGCGGCATCGGCGTCGTCGAGCGTGGCAGTCATCAGCACGGTCGGTGCATCGGCTTGTGGCGGTCGGGCCAGTGTGGGTGTGCCGGCACCAAAGCTGAACAGGGCGCGCAGTGCCGCCATGTCTTGCGGGCGGTTCCCGGGCCGCACCGACAAACCTTTGTCGACTGCCGCCAGGAATTCGGCGCTGTAGTGCCCTGCCCCGACCTGCGCGGCCGGCACCATGTCGTCACTCACCATGCGGCTCACCGACGGCAGCGGCGCACGGCCGGTGATGGCGGCGTAGAGAACCGCCGACAAGGCATACACGTCGGTCCAGGCGCCCTGCTTCATGGAGGTCGATTCGGCGTATTGCTCGATCGGTGCATAACCCGATTTCAAGATGACCGTGAGCGCCTGCGTGGCGTCACTGATCACGCGGCGTGCGGCGCCGAAGTCGAGCAGCACCGGGCGCATGACCTGCGGGCGGCCGAGCTGCGTGGCCTGCTGGTTGAGCAGCAGGATGTTGTCGGGCGCGATGTCGCGGTGGTAGCAGCGCTCGTGGTGCATCAGCTCCAGCGAGTCGATGATCGGGTGCAGCAGCGAGAGCAGCCAGGCTTCATCGGGCCGGGCGCCGTGTTCGGTGAGCCACTGCTTGAGCGTGGGGCCCTGGTAGTAGGGCATCACCATGTAGGCGGTGCCGTGCTGCTCCCAGAAGCGGTACACCTTCACCAGCGAGGGGTGGTCGAAGGCGGCGAGCAGCTGCGCTTCATTGACGAAGCTGCGCAGGCCCAGCTCGAAGGTTTCGCGGTGGCGCGCCGAGCGCACCGAGACCTGGTTGTCGGCAGCGCGTGTCGCCAGTGACGACGGCATGTATTCCTTGAGCGCGACCACGCGGCCGAGCTGGGTGTCGCGCGCCAGGTAGACGATGCCGAAGCCGCCCTCGCCGACCAGACCCTCGATCACGTATTCCTGAAGGCGGTGCCCCAGCGGCAGCGTGTTGCCACTGCCGTCGATCTCGATGCCACCGCCAACGGCGGTGCGGGTGCCCATGTCGAGTGTTTCAGTCTTGGGCGGAACGGGGGAACTCACCAACGACCCTCCAGCAACTCTGAAAAATGTTGAGCGCTGGGCAAACCCTGCGACACGCTCAAGCTGTTGTCGGGCGACTCGGCATGGTCGGGCCACCAGAGGCTGTGACCGGCAAAGCGTTGCAACGCATCACCCACCAGCAGCCCCTGCGCCCAGGTCAACAATGACGAAGCGCCGGGCAGAGTGTGCCTCACGCGGCCGGGCAGCAGGCTGGCGCTGGCCGGTGGCACGTAGGCGCTGTCGGCGGCCACGGGTGCGCGCGAGAGGGTCGACTCGAACTCTTCGAGCGTGGCACCGGGCCGCAAGGTGCCCAGGGCCGCAGCACCGACGTGGCCGTACCAGGTTTGCAGCGCGTTCAAGCCTTCGGCCGTGCCGGGCAGCGCCGCTGCGGGGCGCGCGATCAACAGTGGGAAGTAGCGGCCGACCTTATCGACGCTGGGCATCATGACGCCCAGCCACCACTGTGCATCCACCACACCCGGCGCCCAGGCAAAGCGCCAGATCGGGCCGGTGAGGTAGACGTCGAGCCAGCGCTCACCGAGCTGGGCCCGGCTTTGTTCCACTCCGCTGGCGAGCCAGGCATCACAGGCATCGACAAAGCCCTGCGGCAGGCGGCGACTGGCAAAGTCACCGAGCGCGGGCATCTTGCCGTACCAGCCGGGCGCCTCGACGCCCGTGCCTTCGAGCAGTTCAAGGAGTGTGGATTCGTTCATGCCATCGCGGGATTGACGGGCGTCACAACTTCCCCGGGCATGAGAACTGCACCAGTTCAGGCAAGCGGAAAGGGTTGCGCACGCTGCTGGTGGTGACCATGAAGGTCGCCTTGCGCCCGTCGACGTTGAAGGTGGCACGCCAGCGTTCGGGCGCGCCGGTGGGCTCCAACTGTTGCCGGTCGAACAGCTTGAAGAGTGCCCACGGCCCGTCGTTCACCAGGCCCGAGGCGCCGGCCGCCGACACCGGCGTGACCTGCACCCGCACCTGCGAGCTGCCGCGCGGGCCGGGCCACTGGATGCTGGTGGGTATCTGCGGGCCGTGCGCGTACTTCACGATCTGGCCGTCGACGTCGAGGATGAATTGCGTGATGGTCGCGTCCATCTCGATCGGCTTGAAGTCGAGCCGCAGGCCGACCTGGTTGCCGCCGCCACGGAAGAAGGTGTCGCGAATCGTCGCTGCGTTCTGGAATTGCAGCAGCGTCGAGCTGTCGGTGCCCATGGTCGCGCCGTCGACTTTCTTGAAGCTCCAGGGCCGTGTGTTGGTGTCGACGAAGTTGACCAGGTTCTTCTGGAAGAAGGTGTCGAACAAACCACCCGGGCCAAAGACGCGCGCAAAGTCTTCCTGGGTGGCATCACGCGTGCTGCTGCGCGCAAAAGGGTAGCGCCCGCTGATGGCCTGGCGGCAGAACTCGCCGATCTCGGAGTTGATGGCATTGCCCAGATTGCTGCGCGTGATTTCCAGCGCCGCCGAGGTGCCGCTCACCGACAGCGTGTTGAGCAGCGAGCGTACCGGCTCGGGCAGGCGCGCGGCCTCGGCCTTCACCTTGTTGGGCACCTCCGACGGCGGCGGCACGTTGCCGCCCTTCACCGCCGTGTCGGCGGCAGTGAGCAGCGTGTAGACCTCGCTGATGAGCGCGACCGTGCCGTCGACTGGCGCGGGCAGCTTGCCGTCGGGCGACGACACCATCTGGCGCAGGCCGATGAAACGGTCGTCGACGATGCTCTCGATCGCCTGGCCCGGCGCCACCGCCGAGGCCGTGCCCTTGTTGCCGAGCAGGCGCGACAGCTCTTCGCGCGAGCGTTGCAGCGCATCGCGCGCCTTGGTCTCGACCTGGCCCACCACGTCTTTGTTGGTGCGCAAGGTCGTCTCGCGCGACATGGCTTTCAGCAAAGGCACCAGCGGGTTGTCGGGCGCCGACAGCACACGCGCCATCTGCACCGCTTGCGCCAGGTTGGCCGTCTTCACCATCTTGATGTCGGCGACGAAGTCTTCCCACACCTTGGCGTATTCGCTCAAGAACAGGCGGCGCACTTCGTCGTTGAGCTGGAGCTTGATGTCCAGGTCTTTCAATGCGTTCTGGCGCGCGCTGTCGTTGACCCCCAGCACCCAGCTCTCTTCCTCCGCCAGTTGGCCGGCCACACGCTCGACTTCACGCTGGAAGCCCTTGTGGTAACCCTCATGGGTGAAGAGCCCCGGTACACCCTTCGTAAGCGGCTCACCGCTGCCACGTGTGAACACCAGCGCGGCACCCGGGCCCGCCGCCTTGGCCACGGTGAACTCGGGGAACTCGGCGCCCACACCTTGGCGCTTCAAGCGGCGGAAGATGCGCTCGGTGAGCGGCGTGGCCACCAGCCGCGTGCGCGTCTGAGTGACCAGGGTCTTGTCTTCAGGCAGGGGCGACACCACCGCGCCTTCGGACAAGAGCGCGTCGAGATGAGACTCCAGCGCCGCACGCTGCTCGGTGGTGACCGAGCGTGGCAGCGAGTTCTCCCAATCGGCCGTCACGTAAAGCTTGAGGGCAGCCGCATCGAAGCGCTCCGGGTCATAGAGCATCACGTAGGCCTTCAAGGCCTCGTATTGCAGCTCGGGGTTGTCGTTGCCGTTCTTCAGCTGTTCTTCGATACCCAGCGCAATGCGCGGCAATACCGCGTCGATCAGCATGCGGCGATAGGCCTGCTTCGACGCGGCGTCGAGCTTCTTGCCCTGGTAGAGCCCGAAACCCAGCGACAGCGGCACCGACTCGCCGATGCCGGCGCGCGCCAGGTCGCGGGTCGCTTCGAGTGCGGGCAGCAGCACCAGCACGTCGGGCGAGTTGCGGTTGGGCGTGGCTTGCACCAGCTTCTTCACTTCTTCAGCCGCCGTGCCCACCTTCTCGACGTAGCGCTGGTTGCCCAGGTAGCTCACGCCCCAGGCGGCCAGTGTGCTCACCGCAAGCACGCCGACGAGCACATACGCGCCGAGCGCAAACATGCCACGGCGGCGCTCCCACTTCGCGTCGGTGCCGGCCAGGCCGCTCTCGGCGAACACCACTTCCTTGAGAAGGCGCGACAAAAAGTAGCTCTTGCCGCTGCTCTGGTTGGGCGGCACCACGGTGCGCTCCAGACGGTAGGTGCGCGCAATGCGGCCCAGCATGCGGTCGATCGGCGTGCCCTCTTGGGTGCCGCTCACGAAGTACACACCGCGCAACAGCGGGTGAGCCTCGAACTGCGATGGCGAGAACACTTGCTCCAGGTGGTCTTTCAGCAAACCGCGCAGCGCTTCGAACTGCTGTGGGAAGCCATAGATGCGCGCACGGCGGCCGGGGTCGCGCTCCATTTGCAGCTTGCCGATGAGCCCGTCGGTGAGGCGTTTTTCGAGGGCATCAAATTCGGACCCGAAGACACTCAGGTCGGTGTGCTGCTGCTTGTCGAGCCTAAAGGTAAACCCCCACGGCGCAGCGCGCGTGTCTTTGTCGGCATCGCCGAGCGTCTCCATGAAGCCGGCCAGCAGGTCGCACTTGGTGACCAGCAGGTAGATCGGAAAACGCATTCCCAGGTGCTGGTGCAGCTCTTGCAAACGCTGGCGCACGGTGGCGGCATGCAGGTTGCGCTCGGCGGCGGTTTGTGTGAGCAGGTCGGTAACCGAGACGGTGACCAGCACGCCGTTGAGCGGCTGGCGCGGACGGCTGCGCTTGAGCAGATTGAGAAAGCCTTCCCATGCTTTCGCGTCGGTGCTCTTGTGGCTGTCTTGCGTGGTGTAGCGGCCGGCGGTGTCGATGAGCACGGCCTGGTCGGTGAACCACCAATCGCAGTTGCGCGTGCCGCCCACGCCCTTCACGGAGTGTTCGCCAGAAGCGCCGGCCAGCGGGAAGTTGAGGCCAGAGTTGACGAGCGCGGTGGTCTTGCCCGAGCCGGGCGCGCCGATGATCACGTACCAGGGCAGCTCGTAGAGATAACGTTTGCCGACGCGCGACGACAGGCCGCTCCACAGACCGGAGATGCCGGTCTTGGGCTGCTCGAACTGCGCGGTCTTGAGCGTTTGCAGCGCCTTGGAGAAACGCTCGTTAAGCGTCTTGATCTCTCCATCGCTCGGGTCGGCCGCCGCGGCGGGCGCCAGCAGTTGGTCCACGACCTTGTCGTTTTTCTTGCGCGAGGCAAAGAGCTTCCACACATTGCGCAACACGATCAGCAGAACGATCAGGCCGATGAACACCAGCCGCGCCGTCACGCCGTCGAGCGGGCGCCAGTTGCCGATGGCCACCAGCGGGCCGACGATCCAGATCACCAGTGACAGGGCCAGCAGGCCGAGCACCAGAAGCACCCAGGGATTGAAGATGATGCCGAGGATCTTCTTGATCATGACCCGGCTCCGCGTGTGACGAACAAGGTGATCTCCACGCGCCGATTCAGCGCCCGGTTGGCAGGGGTGTCGTTGGTGGCCACGGGCTCGCCATCGGCGCGGCCTTCGGCACGCACACGCTCGGCCGGCAGGCCGTTGCTGACGAGGATCTCGCGCACGGTCTTGGCCCGCTCTTCCGAGAGGTGCCAGTTGGACGGGAAGCTCGCGGTGCGGATGCGCACGTTGTCGGTGTGACCGGTGACGGCAATGCCCCCCGGCACCTGCTTCAACGCTTCGGCTATGCGCTTCATCAGCGCCTCGCGTTCGGCGGTGAGCGAAGCGCTGGCCGGTGCGAACAGGCCATCACCGCGGATGATGATCACGCTGCGGTCGACCTCGTCACGCACCGCCACCTGCTCGGCCTTGATGTCGGCCACCAGGAATTGCGCGAGCCGCGGCTTGGCCGCAGGCTGTTTGACGGGCGGTGACGGCGGTGCGAGGCGCAGCTCCTGGATGCGGCCGAACACCGGGTCGGAGTCGCCACTCAACTTGAACGCCAGGAAGCTGTAGATCGCCACCAGCAACAGCGCCACGATGGCGGCCGTGACCCACAGCGGCAACCAGGTCAGCATGGAGCGCTTGGAAGGCTTTTCGCCCGCCCAGTTTTGTGCCAGCCCCGGAGGGTAGGCGCCGCGCTCTTTTTGCAGGATCTGCGCCAGCCGCTCGCGCACCGCTTCGAGCTGGGCCTTGCCGCCATCGACCACGCGGTAGCGGCCCTGGAAGTCGAGGCACAACACGGCGTAGATGAGTTCGAGCAGGTCGCGGTTGGCGGCAGGGTTCTCGGCCAGCTTGGCCATCAGCTGAAAGACTTTTTCACCGCCGCCGGTTTCGTTGTGGAACATCGCCAAGAGGCTGTGCCGGCCCCACTGGCCTGAAGCACCCCACGGCATGGTGGCAGCCACTTCATCGAGCAAGGTGCACAGGATGTAGCGCGCGGCCAGCACACGCTCGGGGGCCATGCCCTTGGCGCGGGCAGCGGCTTCAAATTCGCGCAGGCCCTGGGCGATGGATTCGCGCAGCGCGGCGGGGTCAGGCAAGTGCGTGGTGGCGCGAATCTGCGGCACCAACGCGAGCAAGGGGTTGGCCAGCGCGACCAGCGGGTTGAGCCCACTCTCGCTCGGGCCGATGTCGGCTGCCACGTCAGCGGCTGCAGCCTGGCCCATGCGGGCCGCTGGCGAGGGCGCAGCCGCAGCGGCGCGACCACCCGGCGTGGGCATGATGAAGGTGCGACCGGTGTCGATGTCGGCAAACGGGTCGTCAGGGTTTGAGGTGCTCATCACGTTCTCTCAGCTGGCTCCGTTCGCGCGAACGGAGTGGTGCTTATTTCCGAATCGCCCACAACTCCAGCTCCAGCCCCGGGAAGTCACCCGAGATGTGCATGGCCACGTTGCCGTTCTGTTCGATCGGTTTCCACAGCTCGCCCCCACGGTCGAGCTCGAAGTAGAAGTAGCCGGCATGGAAAGGCAACTGGCGTGGCGCCACCGGCAGCGAGCGCAGGCCGATGCCGGGCAGCTGCAGGTTGACGAGGTCGCGCAGCTTCTCGGGCGGGCCGATCTTGGTCTGCGCCGGGAAGCGCTGGCGCAGCTGCTCGCCGGGCACCTGGGCGTTGACGGCCAGCACGAAGGTGCCGGTGCGAGCCAGCTCCATGTCGGTGACCACCGCCGTGCGCACACCATGGTTGCGGTTGACAAGGTCGAGCTGAATCGCGTTTTGCTCCAGAACCGAGGTGAGCATGCCGCGCAGCGAATCAAAGACGGGCGTGAAGGTGCGGGCAAGGTCGTCGTGGCGGTACGGCGGAAACTCCGGCGGGCGGCGCGCGCTGGTCGAGAGCGTGGCCAGGTCGCCGGCCAGGCGCAGGCAGTCGCCATGCAGCTCGCGCGGGTGCACGTTGGGTGTGGCGGCGTGTTGGCTGAAGACGGGCTCGTTGCGGTTGAGCGTTTGCAGCATCAGAAAGTCAGCCAGCTCCGACACGCCATGGCTCAGCTGCCCCATGCGCCCGGCCAGGGCCTGGGCGCGCTGCAGGATCAAGCCGTGCAGCAGCGACGCATTGGCCGAAAGCTGCGCCGTGGCCTCGATGGCCACCTGCGGCGCGATGTAGCTGCGCTCGAGCGTCACCTGCCCATCACTGCGGCGCTCGGCCACCACGGCCACACCGAGCAAGGCATAGGCTTCGCTTGCCTCCTTGGCGCGCACCAGGCGCAGGCGCAGGCGGCCGGTTTGGATGGTGGTGGGTTCGTCTGACGCGTCGGTGTTGTCGCGCACGTCTTCTTCAACGGCACCGTAGCGGGCCAGCTCACCGGCCTCTCCTGCGCCGAAGTCGACCTCGTTCAGGCCTTCGCGCTGCAGCGGCAAGGCGAGGTAGATGATCTCGCCCTTCACATCGGCCGGCACCTCCATCGGCGCGGGCAGCGGGTCGAGTTGCGGCATGGAAAACGGCGTGCCGTCAGGCAACAGGCCACTGGCACGCGAGATGCCGAGCTTGCCCAGGGCCAGCAGGCCCTCGTCAAGCTCCAGCTCGGTGAAGCCCCAGGCAAACGGCGAGATGCTGCGGGCTCGCGCATCGATCAGTCGCTCCAGGTAGCGGGTTTCTTGCTGAAAGTGATGGGGCTGCAAGAACATGCCCGAAGACCACACGACTTTGGCGCGCCAGCTCATGTTGTTGTGCTTGGAGTTGGGGGATGAACGGGGTGCAGCCTCAGGGCTTGGGCGAAGTGCGCTTGGCCTGAACCGTGATGTCGCTGAGGTCGATGGCCATCACGTTCTTCTTGCCCGCAGCCACCGGCACCACGGCGCGCCAGCGGGCGCGCTCGAGCTCACGGAAGGCGACCATCACGCCGATGAACTTGGTGTCGGGCGACAGCGGCTTGACGAGCGGTTTGGTCTCGCCGGGGCGCAACACAAACTCTTCGCGGCTGATCATCTCGGCGCCGAGCACCGCCTGATCTTTCTCGAACAGCGACACAAAGTCGGCCTGCTCGAACAGCGTGGGCGACTTCAGCTCGAACACCCGCACCACCACGGGGGATGGGCGTTTGCGCGAATCGGGGTTGACCTCGGCCGAGGCCGCCACCTTGGCCTCGAGCGACGTCTTGCCGCCGCCGAACATGGCGCAACCCGGCAGCGACACACTGGCCGACAAGGCCGCCGCGAGCAACAGGCGGCGGGACAGATTAGATGTTTTGGCGTTTGATTGCATGGATTCCTGAGGCCTTTCGGTTGACCCACATCCATGCGCGTCTCCGTTCGCACTGAGGTGTCGAAGTGCAGCGCAGGGCTTCGATACCTCAGCCCGAACGGTCTCAGGCGGGGCCGCTCGCAGAATACCGGCGACACCTGCGCGTGCGGCGTGACTAAGGTAATCCGAGCCTTCGTGCCTCCACCAACTGGTTGACGAAGGTCAGTTGGAACACACGCGCCGCAGGCATAGGCTTGCTTCATGAAACTGCTGACCTACTCGGTGTTTGCCCTTGCCACAGTTGTGGGGCTGGCAGGCTGTGCTTCGAAGCAGGCGGCTGCCCCGAGCCCGAGCAAACCCGCCGAGCCACCGGTGGCCACCGCCCCGGCCGCGGAGAAGAAGCTCTCGAACGCGCCCCCCGCCAAGACCGGCCCCAAGCTGCCGAGCGAGGTGCGCACGCGCAACGCCATGTTCAAGCTGACGTCCTATGACGAGCTGCCGGGTTGGCAACAAGACGACATGCGCGCGAGCTGGAGCGCCTTTCGCAACTCGTGCGATGTGCTGCAGAAGCGCGAAGACTGGCGCGAGATCTGTGCCGACTCTAAAACCGTGCCGCCCAACACGCGTGCCATGCGCAGCTTCTTCGAGAGCCGCTTCACGCTGCTACGCATCTTGCACACCGACTCGCGTGGCGATGGCGAGGTCACCGGCTACTTCGAGCCCCTGCTCGAAGGCCAGGCGCAGCGCGACGCCGAGTTCAACACCCCGGTGATGGGCGTGCCGCGCGATCTCTACACCATCGACTGGTCGCGTGTGCCTGCCGCGCAGCGACGCTCGGTGGTGCGCGTCAAACCCGAAGGCAACCTGTTGCTGCTGGCCCAACCGGGCGATGCCGCCAGCTACCCGCTCGACCTGCGCCGCTTTGTGCTCGACGACCGCGACCGCCGCCTGCGCCTGCGCCTGGTGGGCGATGCCGGCAGCCCGGCCGCGCGTGTCGACCCGTACTACACCCGTGCCGAGCTTGATGCACTGGGGCTGCCGCAAGGCATCAACGCGCCGGTGGTGACCTGGGTCAACGACCCACTGGCGCTGTACGCGATGCAGGTGCAAGGCTCGGGCCGCGTGCGCATGCCTAACGGGCAAATCTTGCGGCTGCAATACGCCGAACAAAACGGCCACCCGTTCAAACCGCTGCGGGTCACGCCCAAGGCCAAGGTCGTGGTCGCCACACGGGGCCTGAGCGGCGGCAACACCGCCGACCGAGCCGATGAATTCGAGATCGAAGGTGATGCGCCCGGTGATGCCGAGGCCCCGGTACTCACCCGAGGTGTCACGCTCGCGCAGCGCGCGCCTGCGGCCAAGCCTGCCGGCAACGACCCGCTGGTCGACGAGCTGCTCAAGGGCGCGCGCAAACCGGCGGCGGCGCCCGCCACAACACAGGCCAGACCGCAGCCAGCGGTTGCAGCGCAGCCCAAGCCCGCGCTGGCGGGCAAGCTCTCGTCCGATCCCAGCTACGTGTTCTTCAAGACGGTGCCCGAGCGCCCGCAGTCCGAAGGCCCGCAAGGCGCGCTGGGTGTGCCGCTGACGCCGGGCCGCTCGGTGGCCGTCGACCCGCGTGTGACGCCGCTCGGCTACCCCGTGTTCCTCAGCGCGCCCGCGCCGGCAGGCTCCAACATCTCGATGCAGCGCCTGGTGTTTGCACAAGACACCGGCGGCGCCATTCGCGGCGCGGTGCGGGCCGACTACTTCTGGGGCTTCGGCAACGAAGCCGGCCAGATGGCACGCGCCACCCGCCACCGGGGCCAGATGTGGGTGCTGCTGCCCACCGCCGAGGCCAGCCGCCTGGCCACCAGCAAGCTGGTCACGCGCGGCGTGTCGCTGGGCGGCGAGACGGAGAACTCGTGCCTGGTGCCTGACGGCGAGTTTTGCTCCGAGGCAGACTGAGCGCCGAAGCGTCGTCCTCCCCGATGGTGGCGCCCCACGCGCGCAGCGCCGCGCCCACGTGGGCATCACGCCTTCGCACCAGCAAGGTCTCGACCCACATCGGCTTGGGCGCCAACGCACTCACACGCAAATCGTCACGGCCCCGATACGCATCGACCGCGCTGCGCGGCAGCACGCTCACGCCCACCCCCGCGCCCACACAACCGAGCAAGCCCTCCAGCGTGCCGAACTCCAGGCGCCGAAACGGCAGCCAGCCGCTCGCCGCGAAATGGGCCTCCAACCGCTGCCGGTAAGAGCAGCCCTGGCGAAACATGACGGCGGTGAGGCCACCATCTCGCAATTGCACATCGGGCTCGCCGGCATCGACCGCAGTGACCAGCACAAGCTCCTCACGAAACACCGACGCGGCCAGCAGGTCGGGGTGATCGACCGGCCCGGCCACCAAGGCGGTGTCGAGGCGACGGGCCAACACATGCTCGAGCAGCTCGGCAGTGGGCCCGGTGCGCACCTCCAGTTGCACGTCGGGGTGCGCCCGGTGAAAGCGGCCCAGCACGGCAGGCAGTCGCACGGCGGCGGTGGTTTCCATCGAGCCGATGCGCAGGCTGCCACGCACCAGGCCGTCGTCACGCACCGCCGAGAGGGCTTCGGTCGCCAAGTCCGCCAGGCGCTGCGCGTAGGCGAGCAGCCGGGTGCCGGCGTCGGTGAGCGACATGCCCCGGCTGTGGCGCAGAAAGAGGCTCACGCCCAGCTCGCCTTCCAGCTGCTTGAGGCGCGTGGTGACGTTGGACTGCACCGTGTGCAGCTCCTGCGCCGCCGCACTCACCGAGCCTCGGCGGGCTACGGCGGCGAAGGTGGCCAATGCAGTCGGGTCCATGGTGGCTCCAGGTATCTTCATTCAAGAATGAAGAAATCATAACAATTCATTTTTCAAGATGGATGACAGGCACTACCTTTGAGGCAATGAACACACCACACACCTCTTCTCCGTTGTTGAGCACCCCGCTGACCCGTCTGCTGGGCGTGCCCCACCCCGTGATGCTGGCCGCCATGGATCTGGTGGCCGACGCGCGCCTGGTGCGTGCCGTCAGCGACGCCGGCGGCTACGGTTTTCTGGGTGCGGGTTATGGCGACGAAGCCTGGCTGCGCCGAGAGCTGGCCTTGCTCGAAGGCGCGGAGGGGCGCTTCGGCGTGGGCTTCATCACCTGGAGCCTGGTGCAGCAGCCGCAGCTGCTCGACATCGCGCTCGCCGCCCAACCCAGCGCCGTTTGGTTGTCGTTTGGTGACGTGGCCCCGTTTGCCAAACGCATCAAGACCAGCGGCGCGTTGATGGTGTGCCAGGTGCAGACCGAAGCCATGGCCCGTCAAGCGCTGGAGCACGGCGCCGACGTGCTGGTGGCCCAAGGTGCCGAAGCCGGTGGCCACGGCGTGAGCCGCGGCAGCATGGCCCTGGTGCCTGCGCTGGTCGACTTGGCCGGCCCACGCGTGCCGGTGGTGGCGGCCGGTGGCATTGC
>JACMKJ010000030.1 GCA_014380155.1 Rhizobacter sp.
GTGTATTCGTCGTTGTCGCGGGTGCCCACGCAAGTGACGGTGAATGTTCCGAAGGTGCGCGGCAGCGGGTCAACTGAATTACATGGCGCGCGACGCGGGTTCACGTCGGCGTAGGTGCGGTTGTCCTGGTAGTAGCGCTCCATGTTCGCGCGCATTGCCGAGAGCCCGTTCGAGGCTTCAATCAGCTGGCCGCGCAACACGTAGTCGCGGTACTGCGGAATCGCGAAGGCCGCCAGGACGGCAATGATGGCCACCACGATCATGATTTCGATGAGCGTGAATCCCTGTTGTTGGTTCGAGGCCGACTTCCCAGCCCGACTTTGCATCTGCATCGCTACTCCTCAAGTGAGGCTTCATTTTCGGTGGGTCGCCTTGGAGATTCGCGCCGCGTGTCAGATGGTTTGCGCCGCTCATCTGCTGCGGTCATGGTGGGGGCGGCGCTCGGGGCGGGGAAGCCATCAGGGTTCTCCTCTATGATCGGCCGCCGAAGTCGACGACTACCGCCGACAGTCCGAGAACACCGTCACACAACGACCGAATCGACACCATGGCTTCCGATACACCGCTGGTTGAACTGCGAGGCGTTACCTGCGGCTACGGTGATCGGGTGATCCTGGAAAACATCGACCTGGTCGTCCCGCGTGGCAAGGTCATGGCCCTGATGGGTACTTCAGGCGGCGGCAAGACAACCGTGCTTCGCCTGATCGGTCGCCAGCTGGAGCCGATGAGTGGCCAGGTGCTGCTCGACGGGGTCGATCTTGCGGGTCTGGATGCCCAAGGCATCTACGCCGCCCGTCGCCGAATGGGCATGTTGTTCCAGTTTGGTGCCCTGTTCACTGACCTCTCGGTGTTCGAGAATGTGGCCTTCCCCTTGCGCGAACACACCAACCTCAGCGAGGCCATGATCCGCGACCTGGTGCTGATGAAGCTCAATGCGGTGGGTCTGCGCGGCGCGCGTGATCTCTTGCCTTCGCAGGTCTCGGGTGGCATGGCGCGCCGTGTCGCGCTGGCGCGGGCGATTGCGCTCGACCCTGATCTGATCATGTACGACGAGCCCTTTGCCGGCCTCGACCCGATCTCTATGAGCGTGGCTGCCACGCTGATCAAAGACCTCAACCATGCGCTGGGCGTCACCAGCATCGTCGTGTCGCACGATGTGGACGAAACATTCCTCATCGCCGACCACGTGGTGTTCATCGCCAACGGCCGCATCGCCGCGCAGGGCACGCCGGCGGAGATGCGCGCCAGCGAGGACCCTCTGGTGCGTCAGTTTGTCGGTGGCCTGGCTGACGGCCCCGTGCGCTTCCACTACCCCGCCGTGCCGGTGGCCGAAGACTTTGGCGTGGGGGCTGCACGATGAACTGGCTCAACCCTGCCGAACTCGGTTTTTCCATCCGCGGCAAGCTCGCCGATGTGGGTGAGGGCGCGCGCCTCTTTGCACGGCTGGTGGCGCTGGTCGGCCCCACGTTCGCTCGCACGCGGCTGGTGGTCGACCAGCTGTTCTTTCTGGGCAACCGGTCGTTGTCCATCATCACCGTGTCGGGGCTCTTCGTTGGCTTCGTGCTCGCGCTGCAGGGTTATTACACGCTGCAGCGTTATGGCTCGGCCGAAGCGGTGGGCCTGCTGGTGGCCTTGTCGCTGGTGCGTGAGCTGGGGCCGGTGGTCACGGCGCTGCTGTTTGCCGGCCGGGCGGGCACCTCGCTCACGGCCGAGATCGGCCTGATGAAAGCCGGTGAACAGCTGGCCGCGATGGAGATGATGGCCGTCGACCCGGTCAAGCGGGTGCTGGCACCGCGCTTTTGGGGCGGTGTGTTGGCCATGCCCTTGCTCGCAGCAGTGTTCAGCGCGGTGGGTATCTTGGGCGGTTGGGTGGTGGCGGTGCCGCTGATCGGCATCGACGCGGGCAGCTTCTGGTCGCAGATGCAAGGCGGCGTGGATGTGTGGGCCGATGTGGGCAATGGTGTGATCAAGAGCGTCGTGTTCGGCTTCACGGTAACCTTCGTCGCGCTGCTGCAAGGTTACGGTTGCAAGCCCACGCCAGAAGGTGTGTCGGCCGCGACAACGCGCACCGTGGTGATGGCCTCGCTGGCCGTGCTGGCGCTCGATTTTGTGCTGACCGCGATGATGTTTTCGATTTGATGATGGGAGCCACGGCGATGCAAAAAACTCGTCACGATGTGTGGGTCGGTTTGTTCGTGCTGATTGGGTCGGCGGCGGTGCTGTTTCTGGCGCTCAAGGCAGGCAACCTGCTCAGCCTCAACTTCGACGAGACCTACGAGGTGGCCGCGAAGTTCGACAACATCGGCGGCCTCAAACCACGCGCCGCCGTCAAGAGCGCGGGGGTGGTGGTGGGCCGGGTCGAGTCGATCGGTTTCGACGACAAGACCTACCAGGCCCGCGTGGTGCTGAACCTCGAGAAGCGCTTCGCCTTCCCGAAAGACAGCTCGGCCAAGATCCTCACGTCGGGTTTGCTGGGAGAGCAGTACCTGGGCCTGGAGCCCGGTGCGTCTGAAAAGAACCTCGCTCCCGGCGACACCATCACGCAGACCCAGTCGGCGGTGGTGCTCGAGAATCTCATCAGCCAGTTTCTGTACAACAAGGCGGCCGATGCAGGATCAACTGCGCCGCAACCGGCTGCTGGTGGGGACAAGAAGTGATGCGCAGGCTCGGCACTTGGGCTGTGGTCTCGCTGCTGGTCTTGCTCACCGGCTGCGCGACGACGACTGCCGGTGGCCCCAAGACCGCTGGGCAGCGTGCCGACCCCTGGGAAAGCTGGAACCGCAAGGTCTACGCCTTCAATGACAAGCTCGACGCGGCGGTGGTCAAACCGGTGGCCACGTCCTACACCAAAGTGGTGCCGCAGCCGGTGCGCCGCGGCGTGACCAACTTCGTTGGCAACTTCTCCGATGTCTGGTCGGCGCTCAACAATTTTCTGCAAGGCAAGTTTGCCAACGGTTTTCAAGACGTGATCCGTGTCGGCACCAACACCTTGTTCGGGCTGGGCGGGTTTCTGGACGTGGCGAGCGAATTCGGTGCCGATCGCCAAGGGGAAGACCTGGGCCAGACCTTGGGTTACTGGGGCATGGCGTCGGGGCCGTATGTCGTGTGGCCAGTGCTTGGCCCCTCGACCCTGCGCGACTCACTTGCCCTGCCACTCGACGCTCAGGTATCGCCTGCGCTCGCCGTCAAGGGCACGGTCGCCAAGGCCACTGTTTCGGGCGTGCAGCTCGTCAACGTTCGCGCCAACCTGCTCGGCGCGAGCGGCTTGCTCGACGATATTGCCCTCGACAAATATGTGTTCGTGCGCGACGCCTACTTGCAGCGGCGCAGGAGCCTTGTGTTCGATGGTGATCCGCCTGATACCGAGGCTGAAGCCGATGATTTGCCTGACCCTGCCAAAGCAGCGCCTGCCCCGCCGGCGCCCGCCGCTTCGGCTGCGTCCGGCGCCAGCCGTTGAGCATCCGTTATGTTGCTGGCATGTAATGCTGCCAACCGCTCCGGGCGGTGACGCGTTGAGGGGTGAACCGATTCCCTCGGGGCCTCTCCAACCAGGCCAGATCCTTCGCGCATTGCGAACAGAAAGGAAAGAAAATGCTTCGCCAACGTCTTATTTCGTGGTTTTCAGCCGCTGCCTTGCTGATGGGGGGCGCGCAGTTGGCCCTGGCCCAACAGGCCCCGGACGCGCTCGTCAAGCAGGTCTCCAACGAAGTGCTCGATGCCGCACGCGCCGACAAATCCATCCAGGCCGGTGACGTCAACAAGGTCATGCTGCTGGTTGAAGCCAAGGTCATGCCGCACGTCAACTTCCAGCGCATGACCTCGTCGGCCGTGGGCCGCTATTGGCGCCAGGCCACACCCGACCAGCAAAAACGCCTGCAAGAAGAGTTCAAGGTCTTGTTGGTGCGCACCTACTCGGGCGCGCTCGCCCAGGTGCGTGACCAGAGCGTGCAGCTCAAGCCGCTGCGTGCGGGCGCCAACGACGCCGAGGTGGTCGTAAAGACCGAGATCCGCGGCAAGGGTGACCCGATCCAGCTCGACTACCGCATGGAAAAGAGCGACAGCGGCTGGAAGATCTACGACGTCAACGTGCTGGGCATCTGGCTGGTCGAAAACTATCGCAACACCTTTGCGCAAGAGATCAGCGCCGGTGGCATCGATGGCCTGATCACCAAGCTGGCCGAGCGCAACAAGGCTTCGGCCGCCAAGAGCTGAGCCATGCTGGTCTTGCCCGCCACCGTCACCACGCTGGAAGCCCGCGACACGCAGCGCATGCTGTCGCAGGCCTTGCAGCAAGAAATCAAGACGCAAAACGAGCCGCAGGTCACCATCGACGCCTCGGGCTTGCAGCAGTTTGATTCAGCGGCGCTGGCGGTGTTGCTCGAGTGCCAACGCCTTGCGCTGGCCTGGGGCAAGGGCTTTGCCGTACGCAACCCGCCCAACAAGCTCGCCGAGCTGGCGCGCCTCTACGGTGTGGACACCTTGCTGTTGCCGGTGGGTTGACGCGAGCGGGCCGAGCGCTGGGCCGCCTCCCAAGCCGGCCCGCATCCCCCAGGGGGATCGACCGGCGTACTCGCCGGTCGAGGGCTTGTCATCCTTGCGGTGCGTAGCGCTTGCTGCGCAGGTTGCGCTTGATGTCTTGAAGCATCGGGCGCAGCTCCTTGCCCACGCGCAGCGCCACACCGGTGGTCAAGATGTCGATCACCAGCAGGTGCAGCAGGCGCGACACCATCGGGCTGTAGCGGTCGAAATCTTCCGGGTGGTCCACCGGCAGCAAGATCTGGTTCGCACCCGACTGCCCCATCGCCGCCAGCGGTGAGCCACTGGCCGTGATGAAGATGCAGGCAGCGCCCTTCTTGCGCACGATCTCGGCCACGTCGATCAGGTCGCTGCTGCGGCCCGAGTTGGAGATGATCACCACGCAGTCGCCCGGCTGCAGCATGGTGGCGCTCATCACCTGCACATGGCTGTCGCTGATGGCGGCGGCGGTCACCCCCAGGCGAAAAAACTTGTGCTGCGCGTCCTGAGCCACGATGCCCGAATTGCCCACACCGTAGAACTCGATGCGCCGCCCCGCCTTGACGGCCGCGGCCAGCGCCACCATGGCCCGCTCGAAAGCCTGGCCAGCGGCGTCGTTGCGGTATTTCAGCAAGGCGCTCACCGCGTTGTCGATCACCTTGACGACGATGTCGTTGGCCTTGTCGTCTTCATCGACCGCGCGGTGAACAAAGGGCACCCCTTCGTTGACGCGGCCGGCGAGCTTGCGCTTGAAGTCGGTCAGGCCGTCATACCCGACGCTGCGGCAAAAGCGCACGACGGTGGGTTTGCTGACCTGGGCGCGTTCCGCCAGCTCACCCACCGGCAGGCTGGCAAAGGCGCGTGCATCGGCCAGCACCAGCTTGGCCACACGTTGTTCAGCCGGGGGCAGGGCGGGGAGAGAAGCGCGGATGCGGTCGAGCACCTATTGCTCCTCGGACCAGGAAAAGCCGTCGCGTGCCACCAGTGCACTGGCGGCCGCCGGCCCCCAGGTGCCGGCCGCATACGGGCGCGGCCCGGTGGTGTCTTTGGCCCAGGCGTGCAAGATCGGTTCGACCCAGCGCCAGGCTTGCTCTTGTTCGTCGCTGCGCACGAAGAGGTTGAGTCGCCCGGCGATCGCATCGAGCAGCAGGCGCTCGTAGGCGCCGACGCGGTTTTCGGCGAATGCCTTGTCGAAGTCGAGGTCGAGCGACACCGGTGTCAGCGCCTCTTGTTGCCCCGTGCCCTTGGCCGCGAGCAGGTGCAGCTCCAGGCCGTCTTCAGGTTGCAGCTTGATAACGAGCTTGTTGGGCTGGCTCACGCCGGCAAAGATGCTGTGTGGCGCGGGCCGGAAGTTGACGACGATCTGCGCATCGCGTGCAGCCAGCCGCTTGCCGGTGCGCAGGTAAAAAGGCACACCGGCCCAGCGCCAGTTTTGTACCTCGGTGCGCAAGGCGACAAAGGTTTCGCACGTGCTGCCCTCGGGCACCTTGGCTTCTTGCAGGTAGCCCACCGCCGGCTTGCCAGCCGCATGGCCCGCGCGGTACTGGCCGCGCACCACGTCGCGCGACACCGTCTCTTCGGTGAAGGGATTGAGCGAGCGCAGCACCTTGAGCTTTTCGTCGCGGATGGCGTCGGCGTCGTGGCTGGGTGGCGGCTCCATCGCCACCATGGTCAGCAGCTGCAGCGCATGGTTCTGGAGCATGTCGCGCAGCGCGCCGGTGCGGTTGTAGAAGTCGCCGCGGGTGCCCACGCCCAGGCTTTCGGCCAAGGTGATCTGGATGTTGGCAATGCTCTCGCGCCGCCACAGCGGCTCGAAGAGGGCGTTGCCGAAGCGCAGCGCCATCAGGTTCTGGACCGACGGCTTGCCGAGGTAGTGGTCGATGCGGAAGGCTTGCGTTTCACTGAACGAGGCGCGCACCACGGTGTTGATCTCTTGTGCGCTGGCCAGGTCGTGCCCGAGCGGCTTTTCGAGCACCACCCGGATCTTCGGGCCGTTGAGCCCGGCGGCACCCAGCTGGGCGCAGATCTGCGGAAACAGGTGCGGGCTGGTGGCGAGGTAGAGCACCGCCGTGTCGGCGTTGCGAGTCTCCAGCCACGACTTGAGCTTGCCGTAATCGGCCGGCTGCGAGAGGTCCATGCGCAGGTAGTGCAGCATCTCGGCGAAACGCGCGAACTCTTCGTCGCTCGGGCGTTTGGGGCCTTCGACCTCTTGAAAGCGCTCTTTCAGCCAGCCGCGGTACTTGGCGTCATCTTGTTCGTCACGGGCGACCGACAAGATGCGCCCACCCGCCGGCAGCTTGCCATGGCGAAAGGCCTGGAACAGCGCGGGCATCAGCTTGCGCCAGGTGAGGTCGCCGGTGCCACCAAAAAAGACGAGATCGAATGACATGGCGCCCCTGTGTCTCAGTGAATGTAATTTTGTTTCACTCATAATGATGCATAAGTTTCACCGATGCGTCAAACGCGTGTTTGGGTGATCGAACCGCGTCACATGCTCGGGTTCTAATCACACATCGCAGCATTGCCGCAGCACCGGGCCCAGGGCTTCACCATGAACCAACTCGACCAACTCAAGCAGTTCACCACCGTGGTGGCGGACACCGGAAACTTCAAACAGCTGGGGGCGTTTGCGCCGCGCGACGCCACCACCAACCCCTCGCTGATCCTCAAGGCCGTGCAGCAGCCCGATTACGCGCCGCTGCTCGCCGAAACCGTGGCAGGCCACCGCGGCCGCAAGCTCGAAGAGGTGGTCGACGAGGTGCTGGTGCGCTTCGGCCTTGAGATCCTGAAGGTGGTGCCGGGCCGGGTGTCGACCGAGGTCGATGCGCGGCTGAGCTTCGACACCGCCTGCACCGTGGCGCGGGCGCGCCGCATCATGGCGCTGTACGAAGCGCAGGGTGTGGGCCGCGAGCGCGTGCTGATCAAGGTGGCCGCCACCTGGGAAGGCATCCAGGCGGCGCGCATTCTTGAGCGCGAAGGCATCTGCTGCAACCTGACGCTGCTGTTCTCGTTCTGCCAGGCGGTGGCCTGTGGTGAAGCCAGCGTGCGGCTCATCTCGCCCTTCGTCGGCCGCATCTACGACTGGTACAAGAAGTCAGCCGGCGCCACGTGGGACGAAGCCGCCAACGCCGGGCCCAACGACCCCGGCGTCACATCGGTGGCGCAGATCTACACCTACTACAAGAAGTTCGACATCGACACCGAGGTCATGGGCGCGAGCTTTCGCAACGTGGGCCAGATCCTTGCGCTGGCCGGTTGTGACCTGCTGACCATCAGCCCCGAGTTGCTCGCGCAGTTGCAGGCGGCTGATGCCACCGTGGCGCGTGCGCTCGACCCCTCGGCTGCCAAGAGCGCACCCATCCACGCTATCACCTACAACGAAGCCAGCTTCCGCTATGCGCTGAACGAAGACGCCATGGCCACCGAGAAGCTGGCCGAGGGCATACGCGCTTTTGCGGCCGACGCGATCAAGCTCGACAAGATCATCGAGGGCTTGAAGTGAGTGCACCGCTGGCCTCACTTCGTTGCGATCGCACCCAGGCCTGGGCCGCACTGAAGGGCCACTACGAGGCCCATGGCCGCGAGTTCGACCTGCGCGAGGCCTTTGCGCGCGACCCCGGCCGCTGCGCTAGGTTCAGCTTCGAGGCACCCGAGGTCTACGCCGACCTGAGCAAGAACCTCGTCGATGTAGCCAGCCTGCACTTCCTGCTCGACATGGCGCACGAGTGCGGGTTGCCGGCGCAGCGCGACGCGATGCTGCGCGGCGACACCGTCAACGCCACCGA
>JACMKJ010000379.1 GCA_014380155.1 Rhizobacter sp.
ACCGCCATCGCTTCCAACACTTCCTTGATGGCGAACGCCATCCGTGCCCTGGCGATGGACGCCGTGCAGCAAGCCAACTCCGGCCACCCTGGCGCCCCGATGGGCATGGCCGACATCGCCGTGGCGCTGTGGGGCCGCCACCTGCAGCACAACCCGGCCAACCCGCAGTGGGCCAACCGCGACCGCTTCGTGCTGAGCAATGGCCACGGCTCCATGCTCATCTACGCGCTGCTGCACCTCTCGGGCTACGACCTGCCGATGAGCGAGCTGCGCAACTTCCGCCAGCTGCACAGCAAGACCCCGGGCCACCCCGAGGTCGGCATCACCCCCGGCATCGAGACCACTACCGGCCCGCTGGGGCAGGGCTTCACCAACGCCGTGGGCCTGGCCTTGGCCGAGAAGCTGCTCGCGAAAGAGTTCAACCGTGATGGCCACGCCATCGTTGACCACCACACCTACGTGTTCCTGGGAGACGGTTGCCTGATGGAAGGCATCAGCCACGAAGCCGCCGCGCTCGCCGGTGCCTGGAAGCTCAACAAGCTGATCGCCATCTATGACGACAACGGCATCTCCATCGACGGCAAGGTCGCGCCTTGGTTCATCGACAACACGCCGCAGCGTTTCGAGGCTTATGGCTGGAACGTGATCGCGAAGGTCGACGGCCACGACGTGAACGCGGTCGACGCCGCCATCGCCCAGGCCAAGAAGTCGAACAAGCCGACGCTGATCTGCGCGCAGACCACCATCGGCAAGGGCTCGCCCAACCGCGCCGGCACCGCCAAGGCGCACGGCGAAGCGCTCGGCCCTGACGAGATCAAGCTCACCCGCGACGCGCTGGGCTGGAGCTTCGAGCCCTTTGTCGTGCCAGAAGAGGCCTACGAAAACTGGGACGCCCGCCAAAACGGCCTGGCCGCCGAAACCCGCTGGGTCGACGCCTTCGAGGCTTACTCGAAATCCCACCCTGAACTGGCCGTCGAACTGGCGCGCCGCCTCGATGGCGAGCTGCCCAAAAACTGGACGCAATCTGCTGTCGACGCGGCGGTGGCCGCCCACACCAAGGCCGAGACGGTCGCCAGCCGCAAGGCCAGCCAGTTGGCGCTCGAAACCTTCACCAAGACCCTGCCCGAGCTGCTCGGTGGCAGCGCCGACCTGACCGGCTCCAACCTCACCAACACCGGCAGCACCGCACCCCTGCGCTTCGACGACAAGGGCGAAGCCAACGGTGGGCGCCACATCAACTACGGCGTGCGCGAGTTCGGCATGGCGGCCATCATGAACGGCGTGGGGCTGCACGGCGGCTTCATCCCCTACGGCGGCACCTTCCTCACCTTCAGCGACTACAGCCGCAACGCCATCCGCATGGCCGCGCTGATGAAGCTGCGCGTGATCCACGTTTTCACGCACGACAGCATCGGCCTGGGTGAAGACGGCCCCACGCACCAGTCGATCGAACACGCGGCCTCGTTGCGCCTGATCCCGGGCCTCGACGTCTGGCGCCCCGCCGACACCGCCGAGACGGTGGTCGCCTGGGCCTGTGCGATCGAAAACAAGCAGCGCCCGAGTGCTCTGCTGCTGTCGCGTCAGAACCTGCCTTACGCGCCCAAGAGCGGCCTGGAAGACATCTCCAAGGGCGCTTACGTGCTGGCCGAGCCGAGCGAAGTGGGCCTGAAGAAAAAAGCCCAGGCGGTGATCATCGCTACCGGCTCCGAAGTCGGCCTGGCCCTGCACGCCCAACAGCAGCTCGCAAAGAGCGGCATCGCCGTGCGTGTGGTCAGCATGCCCAGCACCAGCGTGTTTGACCGCCAGAGCAGCGCCTACAAAACCAGCGTGCTGCCGCAAGGCTTGCCGCGCATCGCGGTCGAAATGGGCGTGACCGACGGCTGGTGGAAGTACGGCTGCGCGGCAGTGGTCGGCATCGACAGCTACGGCGAGTCGGCGCCCGCGCCGGTGCTGTTCAAGCACTTCGGGTTCACCGCTGAGAACGTGGCCGACACCGTGCGCGCCGTGCTGCAAGCCAAGCGCTGACCCTCAGATTTTTGTTTTCCCTCAGGAGAGTTTCATGACCATCAAGATCGGCATCAACGGCTTCGGCCGCATCGGGCGCATGGTGTTCCGTGCCGCTGTTCAGAACTTCAACGACATCGAGATCGTCGGCATCAACGACCTGCTCGAGCCCGATTACCTGGCCTACATGCTGCAGTACGACTCGGTGCATGGCCGCTTCAAGGGTGACGTGTCGGTCGACGGCCACACGCTCATCGTCAACGGCAAGAAGATCCGCCTGACCGCCGAGCGCGACCCGGCTGCGCTGAAGTGGAACGAGGTCGGCGCCGACATCGTGGTCGAAGCCACCGGCCTTTTCCTCGACAAGGCGGGTGGCGAGAAGCACCTGGCTGCCGGCGCCAAGAAGGTCATCATGTCGGCGCCGTCGAAAGACGACACGCCGATGTTCGTCTACGGCGTGAACCATGCGTCATACAAGGGCGAGGCCATCATCTCCAACGCCTCGTGCACCACCAACTGCCTGGCCCCGCTGGCCAAGGTGCTGAACGACAAGTTCGGCATCGAGAAGGGCCTGATGACCACGGTGCATGCTTACACGAACGACCAGCGCGTGCAAGACCTGCCGCACTCGGACCTGTACCGAGCACGG
>JACMKJ010000380.1 GCA_014380155.1 Rhizobacter sp.
GGCAAGCTGAAGCAAGACAAGCTCGATCAGCGCATGGCCTTGCTCACCACCACGCTCAACTACGGCGACCTGAAAGACGCCGACATGGTGATCGAAGCCGTATTCGAAGACCTCGGCGTCAAAGAACAGGTGTTCAAGCAGCTCGACGAGGTGATGAAGCCCGGCGCCATCCTCGCAAGCAACACCTCCACGCTGGATGTGAACAAGATCGCCGCCTTCACCAAGCGCCCGCAAGACGTGATCGGCATGCACTTTTTCAGCCCGGCCAACGTGATGCGCTTGCTGGAAGTGATTCGCGGCGAGAAGACCGCCAAAGACGTGCTCGCAACGGTGATGCAGCTCGGCAAGAAGATCAAGAAGACCTGCGTGGTCTCGGGCGTGTGCGACGGCTTCATCGGCAACCGCATGATCGAGCAGTACTCGCGCCAGGCCGGCTTCCTTCTGGAAGAGGGTGCCACGCCCGAGCAGGTCGACAAGGCCATCGAGCGCTTCGGCTTTGCGATGGGCCCGTTCCGCATGGGTGACCTGGCCGGCAACGACATCGGCTGGTACATCCGCAAGCGCCGCGCCGTCGACCAGCCCGACCTGATGTACAGCAAGACCGCTGACCTGCTCTGCGAGATGGGCCGCTTCGGCCAGAAGACCAACGCCGGCTGGTACGACTACGTGCCCGGCAAGCGCGACGCGATTCCCTCGAAGGATGTGGTCGCGATGATCGAGAAGGAGCGTGCACGCAAGGGTGTCACGCCGCGCAAGATCAGCGACGAAGAGATCGTGCAGCGCCTCGTCTACGCCCTGGTGAACGAAGGCGCCAAGATCGTGGAAGAGGGCATTGCCTCTCGCGCCTCCGACATCGACATGGTCTACCTCACCGGCTACGGCTTCCCCGCCTACCGCGGCGGCCCCATGTGCTACGCCGACACCCAGGGCCTCTTCAACGTGGTCGCCAGCATGAAGCGCTTCGCGCAGAACCCGCTCGACGACGCAGCGTTCTGGCAGCCTGCACCCTTGCTGGCCAAGCTGGCCGCCGAAGGCAAGACCTTCAGCTGAGCTGCCGCAAACATTCCCCCACCAGGAGACAAGATGGAACGCGCCACTTTTACCCGCATGGAAGAGAGCACCGCGCAAGACTGGCAGGTGATCGCCGGCGAATCCAAGGAGTTCGGGCGCGGCCTGCCCGACCGGCTGATGACGCACCTGAAGCTGCTCGAAGGCGACTACGGCGGCTTCCCGGTCGACCGCTACACCCACTCGCTGCAAACCGCCACGCGCGCCTTGAAGGCGGGCTGCGACGAAGAGTACGTGGTGTGCGCGCTGTTCCATGACATCGGCGACACGCTGGGTTCGGCCAACCACTTCGACGTGGCCGCGGCCATCCTGAAGCCCTTCGTCAGCGAAGCCAACCATTGGATGGTGCAGCACCACGGCATCTTCCAGGGCTACTACTTCTTCCACCACCTCGGGCTGAACCGCAACCTGCGCGACCAGTTTGCCGGCCAACCGCACTACTCGCGCACCGAAGAGTTTTGCGCGCTCTATGACAACCCGGCCTTCGACCCCAAGGGCGAGACCCTGCCGATGAGTGAGTTCGAGCCGATGGTTCGCCGCGTCTTCGCCAAACCCAAGAACAGCATCTACATGGCGGTTCTGGCCACAGAAACCTGAATCCATTTTCCGGAGCACACACCATGACATCTGCCGTGATCGTTTCCACCGCACGCACGCCGCTCGCCAAGAGCTGGAAGGGCGCTTTCAACATGACCCACGGCGCCACGCTCGGGGGCCTGGCCGTCAAGGCAGCCGTCGAACGCTCCGGCATCGAGGGCGCCGAAGTCGACGACGTGATCATGGGTTGCGCCACACCCGAAGGCGCGACCGGCAGCAACATCGCGCGCCAGATCGCGCTGCGCGCCGGCCTGCCCGTCACCGCCAGCGGAATGACGATCAACCGCTTCTGCTCCAGCGGCCTGCAGACCATCGCCACCGCAGCACAACGCATCATTGCTGGCGAAGGCGACGTGTACGTGGCCGGCGGCGTGGAGAGCATCTCCTGCGTGCAGAACGAAGCCAACACGCACATGATCGTCGACAGCTGGCTGCGCGAGCACAAGCCCGAGATCTACTGGAACATGCTGCAGACCGCCGAGAACGTGGCCAAGCGCTACAAGATCGGCCGTGACCGCATGGACGCTTACGGCGCGCAGAGCCAGCAGCGCGCGTGCGCCGCGCAAGAGGCCGGCAAGTTCAACGACGAGATGATCTCGGTGACCACGACCGCTGGCGTCGCCGACGCGGTGCTCGGCCTGCGCACGAAAGAAGTGACCATCACCGCCGATGAAGGCCTGCGCGCGGGCACCACCGCCGAAGGCATCGCCGGCATCAAGCCCGCCATGCCTGGCGGTGTGATCTCGGCCGGCAACGCCAGCCAGTTCAGCGATGGCGCGGGTGCCTGCGTGCTGATGAGCGAGAAGCTGGCCGAACAACGCGGCTTCAAGCCGCTGGGCCGCTTCCTCGGCTTTGCAGTGGCCGGCTGCGAGCCCGACGAAATGGGCATCGGCCCGGTGTTTGCCGTGCCTAAGGTGCTGAAGAAACTGGGCCTGAAGGTCAGCGACATCGACCTGTGGGAGTTGAACGAAGCCTTCGCGGTGCAGGTGCTGTATTGCGCCGACACCTTGGGCATCCCGATGGACCGTCTGAACGTCAATGGCGGTGCGATCGCGGTCGGCCACCCTTATGGCGTGAGTGGCCAGCGTTTGACCGGCCATGCGCTGATCGAAGGCAAACGCCGCGGTGCCAAGCGCGTGGTCGTGACCATGTGCATTGGCGGCGGCATGGGTGCCGCCGGCGTGTTCGAGGTGCTTTGATCCGAGAGACGACATGACCTACCGCGCCACGCTCGACTTTCTTTTGTATGACTGGCTGGGCGTGGAAGGCCTCGGCCAGCGCACCCGCTTCTCGGACCACTCGCGCGAAACCTTCGCTTCGGTGCTCGACACCTGCGAACGCATCGCGCGCGAGAAGTTCTTGCCGTTCAACCGCCTGTCCGACACGCAAGAGCCGCACTTCGACGGCGAGAAGGTGATCCTGCCGCAGGCTTCGTATGACGCCGCTCGCGCCTACGTCGAATCGGGCATGTTGGCCGCAGCGCAAGACTACGAGATCGGCGGTATGCAGCTGCCTTGTGTGGTCGAGATGGCGGCCAACACCTTCTTCTCCAAGGCGAGCATCGGCCTCGGCGGCGGCGGCATGCTCACCAGCGGCAATGCCAACCTGTTGATGGCCCACGGTACGGCGCAGCAAAAAGAAGTGTTCGCGAAGAACGAGTTCTCCGGCCGCTTCTTCGGCACCATGTGCCTGTCGGAGCCGCAGGCCGGCTCCAGCCTGTCGGACATCGTCACGCGGGCCACGCCCGATGGCGATGATTTCGAGAGCGACGCGCTCGGTGCGCGCTACCGCCTGCGTGGCAACAAGATGTGGATCAGCAACGGCGAGCACGAGCTCACCGAAAACATCGTGCACCTGGTGCTGGCCAAGATCCCCGGGCCCGATGGCGCGTTGATCCCGGGCACCAAGGGCATCTCGCTGTTCATCGTGCCGAAGAAGCTGGTGGATGCGGAAGGCGCTCTCACGGGCGAGCGCAACGACGTGGCGCTGGCCGGCCTGAACCACAAACTCGGCTACCGCGGCATCCCGAACACCTTGCTGAACTTCGGCGAAGGCAAGTTCCCGGTGCGTGGCAAGCCAGGTGCCGTGGGCTACCTCGTCGGCAAGCCAGGTGACGGCCTCAAGTGCATGTTCCACATGATGAACGAGGCGCGCATCGGTGTGGGCCTGGGCGCCGTGATGCTGGGTTATGCGGGCTACGAGGCCAGCCTCGACTATGCGAAGGGCCGCCCGCAGGGCCGCCCCATCAACCCCGAAGGCAAGAACCCCAAGCAGCCGCAGATCCCGATCATTCAGCACGCCGACGTGAAGCGCATGCTGCTCGCACAGAAGTCGTACTGCGAAGGTGCGCTGGCACTGGAGCTGTATTGCGCCAAGCTGGTCGACGAGCTGCACACGGGCGAAGCGGCGGCCGAGGCTGGCCTCCTGCTGGAGATGCTCACGCCCATCGCCAAGAGCTGGCCCAGCGAGTGGTGCCTGGAGGCCAACAGCCTGGCGATCCAGATCCACGGCGGTTATGGCTACACACGCGACTACCCGGTCGAGCAGTACTGGCGCGACAACCGCCTGAACATGATCCACGAAGGCACGCACGGCATCCAGGGCCTGGACCTGCTGGGCCGCAAGGTGGTGATGGACGGCGGCAAGGGCTTGGCGCTGTTGGCCACCAAGGTCAACGCCACCATCGAGCGCGCTTTGCAGACCCCGGAGTGGGCCGAACCCGCCAACGCACTGGCCGGCATGCTCAAGCTGCTGGGCAACACCACCAAGTCGGCCTGGGCCACGGGTGTGCCCGAGGAAGCACTGGCGAACGCCACGCCGTACTTGCAGGGCTTTGGCCATGTGGTGCTGGCGTGGGTCTGGCTCGACCTCGCGCTGTGTGTGCAGGCCTCGTCGGCCCCCGATGAGCTGCGCCAGGGCAAGCTGGCTGCCGCGCGCTATTTCTTCAACTACGAGTTGCCGCGCGTGCCGGCCTGGCTCAAGGTGGTGGAGACGCGTGACGACACCTGCCGCAACATGCACGAGGCCTGGTTCTGACATGAAGGTCAGCACCGTCGAAACACTGATCTGGGCGCTTGTCTACGGCGGCCTGATCGGGGTCGCGTTGGGCGTCTCGGTGCAGCGCACCGACAACGGCCTCGGCCTCGGTTTGGTCATCGTCGGCGGCGTGGCAGCCGTCATCGGCTTCGCGCTCATCTACGTGCGCTCTCGCATGAACGAAACCCCTTTGAACAAGGACACCACCTCATGAGCACACCCGTCCAGAAACTTTTCGACCTCAGCGGCAAGATCGCTCTCATCACCGGCGGCTCGCGTGGCCTGGGCTTGCAGATTGCCGAGTCGCTCGGCGAAGCCGGCGCCACGGTGTTTCTGACTTCGCGCAAGGCGGCTGACCTCGAGGAAGCCGCAGCCCATCTCAAAGCTCGCGGCATCGAAGCCTTGTGGCTCGCCGCCGATGCCAGCCAGCCCGCCGAGATCGAGCGTGTGGTGGCCGATGCGATGAAGCGCCTGGGCCACATCGACATCCTGGTCAACAACGCCGGCGCGACCTGGGGCGCAGCCGCTGAAGACTACCCGCTTGAAGCCTGGGACAAGGTCATGGACCTCAACATCCGCAGCATCTTCCTGATGAGCCAGGCGGTGGGCAAGGCCAGCATGATCCCGCGCAAGCAGGGCCGCATCATCAACGTGGCCTCGATCGCCGGCCTGTCGGGTGGCGGCCCCGAGATCAAGTACATCGCCTACGGCACGAGCAAGGGCGCGGTCGTCAACTTCACGCGCACCCTGGCGGGCGAGTGGGGCCGCCATGGCATCAATGTCAACGCGCTCGCGCCCGGCATGTTCCCAAGCAAGATGACCAAGGGCACGATCGACCGCGTGGGCGCCGACACGCTGGCCGGCAACGCGCCGCTCGGGCGCATCGGTGACGACGATGACCTGAAGGGTGCGGCGCTGCTGTTTGCCTCGGCGGCCGGCAAGCACATCACCGGCCAGATCCTGGCGGTGGATGGTGGGGTGAGCGCCATTCACGGAGCTTGAGCCCGATGAGCAGTTTCCAAACCTTCATTCCGTTCGTCGAGATGCTGGGCTTCGAGCTGCTGAAGTTCGAAGACGGCGAATCGGAGATCGCGCTCACCCTGCGCGAGGAGCTGTGCAACTCATGGAGCGTGGCCCACGGCGGCGTCATCATGACCTTGCTCGACGTGGCCATGGCGCACGCGGCAAGCAGCTCCGGCCGCGGCGGTGAAGGGCAGAGCAACGGCATCGGCGTCGTCACTGTCGAGATGAAGACGAGCTTCATGCGCCCGGGCCTCGGCCGCCTGCTCGCCAAGGGTCGGCGCATCCATGCCACGGCCTCGCTCGCCTTCTGTGAAGCAACGATCGTGGACGAGAAGGGTGACCCGGTTGCCCAGGCCAGCGGCACCTTCAAGTACCTCAAAGGCTTGCCTGCGGGCGGGCGCAAGATTCACCGCGACAACGCGTCCGACTGAAAGCGAACCGACCATGAGCACCGTGAACAAGCAGATCCTGCTGGTGTCGCGCCCGACCGGCGACGCCGTGGCCTCCAACTTCAAGCTGGTTGAGGCGCCACTGCCCGAGCTGAACGACGGCCAGGTACTGGTGCGCCACCACTACCTCTCGCTCGACCCCTACATGCGCTGGCGCATGAACGATGCAAAAAGCTACGCAGCGCCGCAGCCGCTGAATCAAGTGATGATCGGTGGCACCGTGGGCGAGGTGATCGAGTCACGCCACCCCAAGTTCAAAGTCGGCGACATGGTGGCCGGCATGGGCGGCTGGCAGCAGTACGCGCGGGTCGATGCGCAGGTGCCGGGTGCGCTGCGCAAGGTCGATGCGAGCCGCGTGCCCTTGTCGGCCTACCTGGGTTCACTTGGCATGCCCGGTGTCACCGCGTGGTACGGGTTGATGAAGATCTGCGCGCCCAAGCCGGGCGACACCGTGGTGGTGAGCGCCGCCAGCGGTGCGGTGGGCAGCGTGGTGGGCCAGTTGGCCAAGGCCCACGGTTGCCGTGCCGTCGGTTTTGCCGGTGGCGCCGAGAAGTGCGCCTATGTGGTCAACGAGCTCGGCTTCGATGCCTGCATCGACTACAAGGCCCACGCCACACCGGCGTCGTTACTGGCGGCGCTTGAAGCGCAGACACCGAAAGGTGTGGACGCGTGTTTCGAAAACGTCGGCGGTGCCGTGTTCGACGCCACATTGCTGCGCATGAACGATTTCGGCCGCATCGCGCTGTGCGGAATGATCGCCGGCTACGACGGCGTGCCTACGCCGATGTCGCGGCCTGACTTGATCCTGCAGTCGCGCTTGAGGGTGGAAGGGTTCATCGTCAGCGAACACATGCAGTTCTGGCCCGAGGCGCTGGCTGAGCTGGGTGGCCTGATGGCCGCCGGCCGGCTCAAGTTTCGTGAGTCCATTGCGCCGCGCATCGAAGACGCGCCCGAAGCCTTTCTCGGCTTGCTGAAGGGGCGCAACTTTGGGAAACAGCTGGTGAAGTTGATCTAGGGCAGCTGGCCATGAGCGCGACCCATGAGGTGTTCAACCAGCCCGCGCCGTTTGTCGGCCGCAACCTGTTTGATGCCAACCTGTCTTTGCGCGATGCCGTGCACTTCAATGCGCCCGGCCTGAATACCGACGAACTCAGCCAGCTCGGTGAACGCGCCGGCTCGCATGCGATGCAAGAGCATGCGCGATTGGCCAATGTGCACACGCCGCGGCTGCTCACGCATGATCGGTTGGGCCATCGCGTCGACCAGGTGGAGTTTCACCCCAGCTACCACGCGCTGATGGATCTGGCCGTTTCGTCGGGCCTGCACGGAGCACCCTGGGCCGAAGGCCCGCATGCGCATGTGCACCGCGCGGCCGGGTTCATGCTGTTCACCGAGCTGGAGCCCTCGACGCTGTGCCCCATCTCGATGAGCTACGCCGTGATGCCCGCGTTGAAGGGCAACGCGGCCATTGCGGCCGAGTGGGCCCCCCGGCTCACCACGCGCCACTACGACGCACGCTTCGCCCCCGCCTCGCAAAAGTCGGGCGTGACCATGGGCATGGGCATGACCGAGAAGCAGGGCGGCTCCGACGTGCGGGCCAACACCACCCAGGCCCGCCACGAGGGCCGCGATGCCTGGGGTGAACGTTATGCGCTCGTGGGCCACAAGTGGTTCTTCTCGGCGCCGATGTGCGACGCGTTTCTCGTGCTGGCCCAGGCGCCCGCAGGCCTGAGCTGCTTCTTCCTGCCGCGCTGGCGGCTGGACGGCACGGTGAACGCCATCGACATCCAGCGCCTCAAAGACAAGCTGGGCAACAAGGCCAACGCCAGCTCCGAGGTCGAGTTCAACGGCGCGCATGCGTGGCTGGTGGGTGAAGAAGGCCGCGGCGTGCCGCAGATCCTCGAGATGGGCAGCATGACCCGGCTCGACTGCGCGCTCGGCACCAGCGGCCTGATGCGCCATGCGCTGTCGCTCGCGCTCAACCACACGGCGCAGCGCAAGGCCTTCGGCAAGGCACTTATCGACCAGCCGCTGATGCGCAACGTGCTGGCCGACCTGGCGCTGGAAAGCGAAGCCGCCACTGCGCTCAGCCTGCGCATGGCGCGAGCCTTCGATCGGCCGGGGGATGAACACGAGGCGCTGATGGCGCGCCTGCTCACACCCGTGGCCAAGTACTGGGTCTGCAAACGTGGCAGCCACTTCGCGCAAGAGGCCATGGAGTGCCTGGGCGGCAATGGCTACGTGGAAGAGCAGGGCGAGGGAGTGATGGCGCGCATCTACCGCGAGATGCCGCTCAACTCCATCTGGGAAGGCGCCGGCAACATCATGGCGCTCGACCTGCTCCGCGCGCTTCGCAAGGGCGGCCCGATGACCGATGCGCTGATGGCCGAGCTGGCGCCGGCACGTGGTGCGCATGCGGCCTTCGACCGCTTTGCCGATTCATTGCCCCAACGTGTGGACGATGCCAGCGCCGAGACCGATGCGCGCCGCCTGGCGCAAGACGTGGCGCTCGCGGTGCAGGCCGCGCTGTTGCGCCAGCATTCACCCGCCTTCGTATTCGATGCCTTCTGCCGCTCGCGCCTTGGGGGCGACTGGGGCCAGGCCTTCGGCACGCTTGGTGCCCACACCGATTTCGATTCGATCATCGCGCGAGCGATGCCTCAATAACCCGCAAAGGCTCCCATGAGCGACCTGATTCTTCACCACTACGACGGCTCACCCTTCTCTGAAAAAGTGCGCCTGATCTTCGGCTACAAGAGCCTGGCCTGGAAGTCGGTCAAGGTGCCTGTGATGCTGCCCAAGCCCGACGTGGTGGCACTCACCGGTGGCTACCGCCGCACGCCCTTCCTGCAGGTCGGGGCCGACATCTATTGCGACACCGCGCTGATGTGCCGCGTGATCGACGCGATGGCGCCGCAGCCGCCGCTCTACCCGGTGGCCGCTTCGGGCATGCAGCACGTGCTCGCGCAGTGGGCCGACTCCACGCTGTTCTGGGCGGCCATTCCGTACACCATGCAGCCGGCTGGTGTGGCGCATATCTTCGCCGGTGCGCCGCCCGAATTCCTGAAGGCCTTCGGCGCCGACCGCGCCGCCATGACACCCAACCTGCGCCGCGCCACCGTGCCCGACGCCACGGCTCAACTCGCGAGCTATTTCGCCTGGCTCGAAGCCGAGTTCAGCGACCGCCGGCCCTTCCTGCTGGGGGCGCACCCTTGCATTGCCGATTTCTCGGTCGCTCAGTCGCTCTGGTACATCCGGCGCGCGCCGCCGGTGGCCACGGTGCTGGCGCCGTTCCCCAAGCTGATCGCCTGGTACGAGCGCATGGCCGCCTTCGGCCATGGCTCGCCCGAGAAGATGACCAGCGGTGAGGCGCTTGACCTGGCGGCGCAAACGCACAAGCACGCCGAAACCCATGTCGAACCTGGCGCGGGTTTCGAGGCCGGCGACGCGGTGACGGTCTCGCCCACCGACTACGCCACCGACCTGGTGTCGGGCACGCTGGTCGGCCTGACGCAGCATGAGGTGGTGATCGCGCGCAGCGATGAACGTGCCGGCCAACTGCACGTGCACTTCCCGCGCATCGGCTATCAGGTCAAGAAGTCCAAGATCGAAACAGGAGAAACCAAGTGAAGAACTTCAAAGGCGGCACCGCCGTCATCACCGGCGCGGGCTCGGGCTTCGGCCTGGAGGCCTCGCGCATTGCAGCGCGCATGGGCATGAACGTGGTCATGGCCGACGTGCAGCAAGACGCGCTCGACATCGCCAGCGCCGAGATCAAGGGTCTGGGCGTGCAGGTGCTGCCCTTCAAGCTCGACGTGGCCAAGGCCGACCAGGTCGAAGCCATGGGCGCGGCCACCTTCGAGCGCTTCGGTGCGCCCAACTTCGTGTTCAACAACGCCGGCGTGGGCGGTGGCGGCCTGATCTGGGAGCAGTCGCTCAAAGACTGGGAGTGGATCGTCGGCGTCAACCTGATGGGCGTGGCCCACGGCGTGCGCGTCTTCACGCCGATGATGCTGGAGGCGGCCAACAAGAGCCCGGCCTATGAAGGCCACATCGTCAACACCGCTTCGATGGCCGGCATGTTGAATGCGCCCAACATGGGCATCTACAACGTGACCAAGCACGCGGTGGTGTCGATGAGCGAAACGCTCTACCAAGACCTGCGCCTGGTCACCGACCAGGTTCACGCCTCGGTGCTGTGCCCGTATTTCATTCCGACCGGCATCCACAACAGCCAGCGCAACCGCCCGGCCGACATGGCGGCCGATACGCAACGCACCAAGAGCCAGCTGATCGCGCAGGCGATGAGCGCCAAGGCCGTGTCCAGCGGCAAGGTGACGGCGGCACACATGGCGCAGAAGGTGTTCGACGCGATGGCCGAAAACCAGTTCTACATCTTCAGCCACCCGCACGCGCTGGCCGGCGTGCAAACGCGCATGGACGACGTGATGAACGTGCGCAACCCGAGCGACCCGTTTGCCGCGCGGCCCGAGCTGGGCGAGCAGCTGCGCACTGCATTGCGCGCGACTGACTGACCAAGCGACTGATCAACACGACAGCTTGAGCGCCTGCACCGGCTTGCCGGTTTCGGCGTCGATCACCACCAGGTTCACCTCGCGCAGGTGGCCTGTGGTAGTGGCGATGCGGGGTTGAAACTGCAGCGTGGTGGGCACACCCGCTGCGGCGGCCCATGCGGGCACCGGCTGCAACTCACGCACAACGTGGTCGTGCCTGAGCATGACGCCGGAGTTCTCTCCGCCCTTCACGGCCGTGCTGTGGCCACTTTCGGTGACCGCCCAGTAGGCGGCAAGCCGCACGCTGCCGCGGGCCTGCACCGTGGCGGTGAGCTTGTCGCCAGTGCGGCCCAGGCTGATCTGCACGTTCGCGTTCGGCCGTGTCGGGGTGGCAGTCGAGACGCCCGACCAGTCCTTGCGGTCGGCCCCGTTGATCACGACCTGCGGCGTGTAGCTGTAGCGCGACCCATTCACCGCCTGTTGCTGCGCCTGGCGCTGCGTGAAGGCGGGCGATGCAAAGCGGTCGGCCCAACCCAATCGATCCCAGTAGTCCACATGGAAGGCGAGCGCCACCACCTCTTGCTTGGCAGCGAACGCTGACAGCCAGCGGTCTGCCGGTGGGCAGGAGTTGCAACCCTCCGAGGTGTAGAGCTCGACCACCGGTGTGGCGTGTGCCGCGCTCTGGGCGCTGCAGGTCTGGGCCTGTGCCGGCAAGAAGGCCGCGCAGGCGAGGGTGGTCAACAGCAAGGCGGCGCGCGATGGCATGGTGGGTCTTTCGCTGGGGGTGTGCGCCTTGGTCGACGCTGCGGCCGCCGTTCTTACGCGCTTGCTCCCGCTCATCAAGAGTTCTGGACTTTTGTCACTTTGAAGCCGCCCCGCCGGGCGGCTACGCTGCACAGCATCAAAAGAAGGAGCGCAGGCATGGGAACGAAGAAGTGGAACGCGGTGGAGTACGACGCCGTCAAGTACCTCAAGGGCTCGCTGGGCAGCAAGCTCAAGCGCATCGAGCTGCCCAAGACCATGCGGCTCGAAGTGCTGATCGAGCTCGACGACGAGCTGTATGCGGCCCTCGCCACGAACCCGAGCTGGCTGCAGAAGATGCAGTCTGCCGCCGCCGCCAAGGCTCGCTCGGCGATGGACGACGTGGAGAAGCAGATCCTCGCGGCCGAAGCCAAGGCGCAGAAGTTCGACCCCAAGACCGGCGCTGCCTTCACCCGCGACGTGCAAGTCTTGCTGGAGAAGGGCGCCCAGGCCGCCAGCGACGAGATGGCCGACCTGTGCGAGAAGCTGATCAACGATTACAAGAAGGGCCAGAAGGAGCTGCTCAAGTTCCGCGTCAAGTGCGGCGGCAAGATCGCCCTCACGGCGGTGCTGGTGACGGGTGGTGCGGTGCTGTCTGTGGTGACGGCGGGCGCGCTGTCGCCGCTGGGCATCGTGGGCATCGTGAAAGGCGGCCTGGCCATCGGGCAAGAGATCGTGAAGCTCGCGCTCGACGCCGACAAGGCGGGCAAGCTGATCCAGGCCGAGCTCACGGTGCTCAAGAAGCTGATGAACGAAGAGAACGCCAAGGCCAAGAAGAGCGGCAAGGTGGCGCAGGGCGCGAAGGAGATCGGCCTCAACGTGTTCAGCAAGGTGCTGGGTGTGGAGACGCCGAGCCTGAAAAACTGCCAGTCGCACATCGAGATCCACAAGATCGACATCGCCAAGATCGAGAAGAAGTCGAAGGCCTTGTCTGAAACCATCTACGAGGCGATGGACGAGCAGGCCAAGCAAGACAAGGCCCTGGCGACGGCCAAGAAGACGCTGCCGGCCAACAAGGTGGGCAAGATGGCGATGCAGGTCGAGAAGATCGAGAAGGCGCTGGATGAGTTGCTCAAATCCACCATCAAGGTGAACGAAGCGATCGAGCGCGCCGAGAAGCGCCAGGAGCACTTCGAAAAGGCGCTCGATGCGATGAAAGACGGCATCCCCGGCTGGGTGAAATGGGTCGACGTGGCGGTGAGCCTGACGCTCGACCTGGCCACCGGCATCGCCGACGCCTCGTCGGCCATGGAGCGCACTGCGGCGGGCCTGGGTGCCGCCGCCCAGGCGCTTGGCAACGAGGCCATCGACGTGACCTGAATCGGTGGCGCGCCTGCTCGCAGACAATGCGAGCCCGCCGCCTGCTGATTCGCCATGACTTCACCTCCCTCGTTGCCCCGCGTTGCCATCGTCGGTGGTGGCCCCGCTGGCCTCATGGCCGCCGAGGTGTTGACCGCGGGCGGTGTGCAGGTCGACCTGTACGACGGCATGCCCTCGGTGGGCCGCAAGTTCCTGCTGGCAGGCAAGGGCGGCCTGAACCTCACCCACAGCGAGGCGCTGGAACCGTTTTTGTCGCGCTACGGACAACGCCGTGTGCAACTTGAGTCATGGCTGAACGAGTTCAACCCGCAGCAGCTGCGCGAGTGGGCGCAGGGGCTGGGGGTCAGCACCTTTGTCGGCTCGTCGGGGCGTGTGTTCCCGACCGACATGAAAGCCGCGCCGCTGTTGCGTGCGTGGCTGGCGCGTTTGCGTGCGAGCGGCGTGCGATTTCACATGCGGCACCGGTGTCTCGGTTTTGCGGATGCTTCGGCCACGGCATTGCGATTCGATTCGCCGCAGGGGGAAGTGCGTGTCGAGGCCGATGGGGTCTTGCTGGCACTCGGTGGCGCCAGCTGGGCTCGGCTCGGCTCCGACGGCGCCTGGGCACCCTGGCTTGCGCAGCGCGGTGCCGACGTGGCGCCGTTGCGGCCAGCGAACTGCGGCTTCGACATCGGCTGGACAGAGCACTTTCGCAGCCGCTACGCAGGCGAGCCGCTGAAGTCGGTGGGGCTGAGTTTTGCCGGTGATAAAGGCGTGCGCTTCGAGCAGACGGGCGAATTCATCGCCACTGAAACCGGCATCGAAGGCAGCCTGGTCTATGCCGCTTCGAGCCACCTGCGCGACGCCATCGAGGCGCATGGCAGCGCCACGGTGCACATCGATCTGTTGCCCGCACGCAGCCCGGAATGGGTGCACGATGAACTCGCCCACCCGCGTGGCCCGCGCTCCTTGTCGACTCATCTGAAAACGCGGCTCGGTGTGCACGGCGTGAAAGCCGGCCTCTTGTACGAAGTGGTGTCACGCGGTGACATGGCCGACCCGGCCCGCCTGGCGGCCTTCATCAAGGCTTTGCCTTTGCGGCTGGTCGCGGCGCGGCCGATCGACGAGGCCATCAGCAGCGCAGGTGGCGTGCGCCTGGAGTCGCTCGACGATGCGCTGATGCTGCGCGCGCAGCCGGGTGTGTTTTGTGTCGGTGAGATGCTCGATTGGGAAGCCCCCACCGGGGGTTACCTGTTGACCGCATGCCTGGCCAGCGCACGTGTGGCTGGCGCAGGCGTGCTGCGTTGGCTGGCAGCGCGTGAGGCGTCTCCCGACGCCCCACACAACAGCTCGTGAATCAATACGGGCAGTTTTCGCGGTAGTCGGAAATGTCGCTGAACAGGCCCAGGTCAGCCTGGTGCTGCGAGCCGCACAGGAAGGGGCTGTAGCGGCTGTCGCCGTCCACGAAGCGCTTGAACCAAGAGATCATGTAGCGGCCGACCAGCGGGTAGTTGCTGGAAGACTGGGGGAAGAAGTGGCCTTCGCCGTTCAACTCCATGTAGGCCTTGTTGGTTGAGCTGGGCAGGCTGTTGTAGAACGGGATCGAGTGGCTGGACACTCCGGCGATCGTGTCGGTTTCGCCACCGATGATCAGCGTGGGCACCGTCACGCGCGACCAGCTCTTGGTGCCGTGCCACGGAGCGATCGGCACCGCCGCCTTGTACGACGGGTTGTCGCGTGCGGCCGACAGTGTGCCGCCGCCGCCCATCGAATGGCCGGCCACGGCGAGGCGGGTCGAATCCACCTTGTTGTACAGCGGGCTGCTGCTGGTGCGGCCGAGGGTGACCACGCGATCCAGGGCTGACTTGAGCTGGCGGCCGCGGCTGTCGGGCTGGTCAGAGGTGGTGTTGGTGTCGATGGTGATCACCACGAAGCCGTGCGAGGCCAGGCGGGTGCCCATCCAGCTGATCGACGACTGGTAGGCGGTGAAGCCCGGTGAAATGGCGATGGCGCCATAGCTGCCCGAGGCCGTGGGGTAGTAGACCGTGCCGCCGCCGAATCCGCTGGCGCTGGTGCGCGAGATGGTGACGGTGCGGGTGGCAAACGAGCCGGTGCGCTCAAGGGCCGACACGGTGGGATCCGGGCCCTTCTGGTACTGCGCGTTGGCCAGTGCTGACACTGCAAACGCTGCGACAAAAAGGGAGGCCTTGGCAAAGCTTGCGACGCCCCGCGCAGTGTTTTGCGCTGTGATTTTCATGGTGTCTCCTATCTTGAGGGTGGTTTGGAACACGCGCGTTCCGCTGGTTCGCGGGCCGCGAACCACCCGTTGAACAGGCGTTCGGCGAGTGGCATGCAAATATTGCACGAGCGCACACTTTTATCGAATATCGGTTTCCCTGATGCTCGGTTCAGCAAAAGGAAACGTTTGCACCCGAGCTGCACTCGCGTGTGCAATGTTCACGCAAATCACCCATGAAAACCTCCGGAAATACAGGTGAAACGAGCTGCCGTGTGGCGCGCCGTGTGATTAGCCCGCACGCTTCCCGGGAGCGTAAAAATGTGAAATTTTGGATTTGCGTGCACAGACCCTGATCGGCCTGGCCGCTGGCCAGCGACCCGTCTCCCGACGGTTCGCTGCCAGGCACTACCCGATCAGTACGGGCAGTTCGAACGGTATTGCTGGATCTTCGACGAGACCGCGACCTGGGCCTGGTGCGGTGCGCCGCACAGGAACGGGCTGTAGCGGGTGTCGCTGTCCACGAAGCGCTTGAACCAAGAGATCATGTACTTGCCCACCAGCGGGTACTGCGACGACGCTTGCGGGAAGAAGTGATCCGCGTTGTTCAGCTCCATGAAGGCCTTCGACGTGGTGTTGGGGATGCTCGTGTAGAACGGGATCGAGTGCGATGCATCGCCTGCCACGGTGTCGCTTTCGCCGCCGATGATCAGTGTGGGAACACGAACCGTCGACCAGTTCTTGGTGGTGTGCCAAGGAGCCAGCGGCACTGCGGCCTTGTACGACGGGTTGTCGCGTGCAGCAGCCAGCGTGCCGCCGCCGCCCATCGAGTGGCCGGCCACGGCCAGGCGCGTGGCATCGACCTTGCCGGCGAGCACGTTGCCCGAGTTGCGGCTCAGGCTGACGACCTTGTTGAGCGCGGCGGTGAGCTGGTTGCCGCGACTGTCGGGCTGGTCAGAGGTGGTGTTGGTGTCGATGGTGATCACCACGAAGCCGTGCGAGGCCAGGCGGGTGCCCATCCAGCTGATCGACGACTGGTAGGCGGTGAAGCCCGGCGAGATGGCGATCACGCCGTAGCTGCCGGCAGCCGACGGGTAATAGATCGTGCCCTTGCCGAAACCGACAGCCGCCAGGCTGGAGACGGTGGTGGTGCGGACCGTGAAGCTGCCAGCGCGCTCGAGGCCGGCTACGGTGGGGTCCGGGCCCTTCTGGTACTGGGCGGCGGCCAGGGCCGAGATGCTCATCGCGGCCACAAAAAGGGATGCCTTGGCGAAGCCAACGACGCTGCGGCTCAGGGTTGTGTTTGTCATGCTGTCTCCTATCTCATTTGAATGTTGGGGATCTATCGCATCGCACAGTGTTTGGCTGTTGCCCTGATGAGGCTTGACACGATGCCGACCGACAGATTTGCACCTCTCCGACGACGAACAAATTTTTGCACGACCGTTCAAATAAGGCGCATATCGGTTTCCCTGACGGTGTTTGCGAGCCGTGCGCCAGGATTTGGTGGCGCTGGCAGTGCGCTCTGCAAACGGCTTGATTTAGCTATGAAAAAACGACCAAACTTGCTCGTCTTCTGGTGATCTGCAGCTATGCTGCGGCCTGATCGGTGTGAACGCCGGTGGATGCAGAAGTCACAAATTGTGGACTTTCGTGCACATAAAGAGGGTTGCTGTGAGCAACTCGAACAGTTGCGCGCGCAGCTGCCACCAGATCAACGCGGCCTGATCCCGGTCGCTCAAGCTGCCACGCCCTGACGGCCCTGGCGTTCTGGGAAGGGGCAGTGACCGTGTGGCAAACTCCGCCGCTTTCCTTGTCTGCCCCGCCACGGGCCCCTCGTTTTGAACAAGATTCTTCTGCAGTTGGCCGCCGAACTGAAGGTTCGTCCGGCCCAGGTGAATGCAGCCGTGGAGCTGCTGGACGGTGGCGCAACGGTTCCCTTCATTGCCCGTTACCGCAAAGAGGCGACCGACAACCACGCCGACACGCAGCTGCGTGACCTCGAGGCCC
>JACMKJ010000381.1 GCA_014380155.1 Rhizobacter sp.
AGGGTGCCAAGCAGACGATCGCGATGGGGCCTGTGGCGAGCCAGGAGATCATCAAGCAGATCGGCACAAACGGGGGTGGATTCTTCAACGCCAATTCGGCGCATCCGTTCGAGAACCCCACGCCGCTGTCCAACTTCGCCCAGATGCTGGCCATCTTCCTGATCCCGGCAGCGCTCGTGTTCATGTTCGGCCGGATGGTGGGCGACCCGCGCCAGGGCTGGGCGGTCCTGGCCGCGATGACCACCATGTTCTTGGTGGCCGTAGTGATGGTGACGGCGCAGGAGCAGCAGGGCAATCCGCTGCTGGCCGCGCTCGGCGCCGACCAGACGGCCAGCGCCACCCAGCCGGGCGGCAACATGGAGGGCAAGGAGGCGCGCTTCGGCATCGCGGCCAGCGGTTTGTTCGCCGCCATCACCACGGCCGCGTCGTGCGGTGCGGTCAACGCCATGCACGACTCCTTCACGCCGCTGGGTGGCATGGTGCCGCTGGTGCTGATGCAGCTCGGCGAGGTGGTCTTCGGCGGCACCGGAACGGGCCTGTACGGCATGCTGGTCTTCGCGATCCTGGCGGTGTTCATCGCCGGCCTGATGATCGGCCGCACGCCCGAGTACCTGGGCAAGCGCATCGAAACCTACGAGATGAAGATGGTGTCGATCGCCATCCTCGTCACGCCGATCCTGGTCCTCGCAGGCACCGCGGTGGCCGTGCTGGCCGATGCCGGCAAGGTCGGCGTCGCCAACCCCGGCGCGCATGGGTTCTCCGAGATCCTCTACGCCCTGACCTCGGCCGGCAACAACAACGGCAGCGCCTTCGCGGGGCTGTCGGCCAACACGCCGTTCTACAACACCCTGCTGGGCATCGCGATGTGGTTCGGCCGCTTCGGCGTCATCGTGCCGGTGCTGGCGATCGCCGGCTCGCTGGCGGCAAAGAAGCGCATGGCGGTGACGGCGGGCACCCTGCCCACACACGGCCCGCTGTTCGTCACGCTGCTGATCGGCACCGTGCTGCTGGTCGGCCTGCTGAACTACGTCCCCGCCCTGGCCCTCGGGCCGGTGGTGGAGCACCTGATGTTGTGGTCGAAGTAAGGCCACCACAAAACCGACCATGACCAACGACAAGACTTTTTCCCTGATGGACCCGGCGCTCGTCAAGCCGGCCGTGCTGTCCGCCTTCGGCAAGCTCGACCCGCGGGTGCAGTGGCGCAACCCGGTGATGTTCGTCGTCTACGTCGGCAGCATCCTCACCACCATCCTGTGGGCCCAGGCCCCGGGTGGGCAGGGTGAAGCACTGTCCGCGGGAAGCGGACCTGAACGGTCCGCGGGGTTCATATTGGCCATCACCATCTGGCTGTGGTTCACCGTGCTCTTCGCCAACTTCGCGGAAGCCATGGCCGAGGGCCGCAGCAAGGCGCAGGCCAGTTCGCTGCGCGGCATGAAGAAGAAGACCATCGCGAAGAAGCTGGAGCAGCCGCAGCACGGCTCGAAGTGGCATCCGATGGAAGCCGACGAGCTGCGCAAGGGCGTGGTGGTGCTGGTCGAAGCGGGTGACGTGATCCCGCTCGACGGCGAGGTGATCGAAGGCGTGGCCTCGGTCGACGAAAGTGCCATCACCGGTGAATCGGCGCCGGTCATCCGCGAGTCGGGCGGCGACTTCGCCTCCGTCACCGGCGGCACGCGCGTGCTGTCGGACTGGTTGGTGGTGCGGGTGGGTGTCAACCCGGGCGAGAGTTTCCTGGACCGCATGATCGCGATGGTCGAGGGCGCCAAGCGCCAGAAGACACCCAACGAGATTGCGCTCACCATCCTGCTGGTGGCGCTGACCATCGTGTTCCTGGTGGTCACGGTGACGCTGCTGCCTTTCTCGATCTTCAGCGTCGAGGCGGCAAAAAGTTACGACTTCGCAGGCACGCCGGTCACCATCACGGTGCTGATTGCGCTCTTGGTGTGCCTGATCCCCACCACCATCGGCGCCCTGATGTCGGCCATCGGCGTGGCCGGCATGAGCCGGATGATGGGAGCCAACGTCATCGCCACCTCCGGCCGCGCGGTCGAGGCGGCGGGCGACGTCGACGTGCTGCTGCTCG
>JACMKJ010000382.1 GCA_014380155.1 Rhizobacter sp.
AGCGCCGGCAGGCGGCTCTCGGCCAACCCGCGGGCGTTGCCCTCGATGCGCGAAGCCAGGGCCTGGCGTGCGGACAAGGGGAACACCCGCGCCGGGTCGGTCTCGAGTGTGCGGGCGGTGGACTGGCGCTGTTGTTCGATCTGGTCGCGCACCTGCTCGGCCGTGGCCAGCGGGTCGATCATCGCGTCGATCTTGTTGAGCACCACGAAGCTCGCGCCCGAAGGCGAGCCGAGGTGGTCACGCCAGATCGCCATGTCGGACTTGGTGACGCCGGTGTCGGCACCCAGGATGAACACCATCGCGTGCGCCGAAGGCAGCAGGCTCAGCGTCAGCTCGGGTTCGGCACCGATGGCGTTGAGCCCCGGCGTGTCGAGCACCACCAGGCCTTGTTTCAGCAAGGGGTGCGGGTAGTTGATGATCGCGTGGCGCCAGGCCGGCACTTCGACCCGACCGTCGTCGTCGGTGGGCGGGTTGTCTTCGGGATGTGCGTCATCCCAGAAACCCAGGCCCTTGGCATCGTCGACGCTGACGAACTGGGTTCGCATGACTTCGAGCAAAGCCTCTGACAGCTTGTCGGGCGAGCTCACGTCGAGCGCGAGGTGCGTCCAGGCCTTGGGCTGGCCGCGCAGCTCGGTCAGCGAGAGGCCTTCGAGCCGGGTCGAAATGGGCAAGAGCGCAAGCGCCGGCTCTTCACCCAGCTCGAAGCCGAGCTCGACGGGGCACATGGTGGTGCGCCCCGGGGTGGCGGGCAGCACGCGCCGGCCGGTGTCTGAAAAGAAGATTGCGTTGATCAGCTCGGACTTGCCGCGCGAGAACTCGGCCACGAAGGCGACGATGAGTTTTTCGCCCGCCATGCGGCGACGCAAGGTGTCTAGCGATTCATGGGCGGCGGGGTCGGCAACGTCGTGCTCACCGAGGAAACGGCTGTATTCGTCAAGCCGATGCCCGAGCGTCAAGCGCCACTGGGACAGTTCGTCAAGACTGCTTGCGAAAGAGGAAGCCATGGGGTGATTCGCGGCCCAGCAAATATGCGTCAGGCATGGTATCGCAAGGTGCATTTCCTGCAGGGCAGGAGAAACATCTGGTCACCCCTGTGGGTAAGCAGTCGTGCGGTATTTGGCGGATTTGTCGATGCGCGCTCAGCGCCGCTGGCACGTCGGGCAGAAAAACGTGGAACGCTGCCCTTGCACGATGCGCCGGATGGCGGTAGCGCACACGTCACAGGGCTCGCCCTCGCGGCCGTACACACCGGCCTGCGACTGGAACTCACCCGCCATGCCGTGGGCATCGCGAAAGTCGCGCAGGGTCGAGCCGCCCAAAGCCAGTGCGCGCGCCAGGGTCTCGCGCACGGCCACGGCGAGCTTCTCGCTGCGCGGGCCGCTGAGTTTGTCGCTGCGGGTGCGGGGGTCGATGCCGGCAGCGAACAAGGCCTCGCAGGCGTAGATGTTGCCGGCGCCCACGACGATGTCGCCCCCCAACAGCGCGAGCTTCACCGCCACGCGCCGCCGCTGCAGCGCCGCATGCAGGTACTTGCCGCTGAAGGCCGGCGAAAACGGCTCGACGCCCAGGCCGGCCAGCAGCTTGTGGGCCATGCCTTCGTCCTGGCTCGCCGACCACACCACGGCGCCAAACCGGCGTGGGTCGGTCAGGCGCAGGGTGCCGCGTGTGGTGACGAGGTCGAAGTGGTCGTGGCTGCCATGCGCTGCCTCATCTTCACGAAATGCGAGTGACCCCGACATGCCCAGGTGCATCAGCAAGCCGCCGGCCGACAAGGGCAGCCACAGGTATTTGCCGCGCCGGGTGGCGTCACCCACGGTCTGGGCCACCAGGCTGTCGGGCTCGCAACCCAGCGGCCAGCGCAAGGGTTTGCCCAATCGCACACCCGTGATGCGTGCGCCGGCAATGCGGTGGGCAAAGCTCTGGCGCGTGACCTCAACTTCGGGAAGTTCTGGCATGTGGGAATTATCGCGACAGGTTCGGGTCAGAACCCAGACCCTAGAATCTTCAGAGCCTTCAGGAGCAGTTCATGCGATCCCTTTTTCCGTTCTCGCGCGCAGCCGTCGCCCTGGCGTGCGCGCTGGTGTTGACGCATGGCGCTCACGCGCAAACCGAGCCGGCCAGCACGGTCGCAAATTCCTCGCTGGATGCGCCGCTGTTCTATCAATTGATCATCGGCGAAATGGAGCTGCGCTCCGGCGAGCCCGGCACGGCCTACCAGGTACTGCTCGACGCCGCCCGCAAGACGCGCGACGAAGAGCTGTTCCGTCGCGCCACCGAAGTTGCCTTGCAAGCGCGCGCAGGTGACCAGGCCTTGGCCGCCACTCAAGCCTGGCGCACCGCCTTGCCCGATTCGCTGGAGGCCGTGCGCTACCAGCTGCAGCTGCTGATCGGGCTCAACCGGCCCGCCGACACCGTCGAGCCACTGCGCACGCTGCTCAGACTCACGCCCGCGGCCGAACGCTCGGCGGTGATCTCCTCCTTGCCGCGTCTTTTCGACCGTGGCACCGACAAGACGCAGTCGGCCAAACGGCTGGAGCAGGTGCTGCAGCCTTCACTGGCCACACCTGATACACGCGCCGCCGCGCAGGTGGCGCTGGGCCGCGCCTGGCTTGCAGCGGGCGACAACGCGCGCGCCCTCGAGCTGGCCCGCAGTGCCCATGCGATCGACCCCACCGCCGAATCGCCCGCGCTACTGGGCCTGGAATTGATGGCCACCACGCCGGCGGCCGAGAGCATCGTCACCGCCCACCTGCAGGCCCGGCCGGCGAGCACGCCGATCCGCATGGTTTACGCACGTCTCTTGAGCAACGCGCAACGTTATGCCGATGCGGTGCCGCAGCTGGAGGCGGTGACCCTCGGCGAGAAACCTCCCGCCGCTGCCTGGTTGACACTGGGCGCTTTGCACCTGGAGCTGAAGCACCCGCGTGAAGCCACCACCGTGTTGAACCAATACCTGCAGCGCGTGCAAGCCGGCACCGTTGCGCCGACCGCACCAGACGACGATGACGACAACGACCCTGCCACGCCCGACCAGGGCTTGGCGCAGGCCTATCTGCTGCTCTCGCAAGCGGCCGAGCAACAGCGCGACTACGCCGGCGCCGAAGCCTGGCTGGCCAAGGTCACCAACCCGCAACGTGCGCTCGACGTGCAGGCAAGGCGCGCGTCGCTGCTGGCCAAACAGGGCAAGCTCAAACAGGGCCGCGAATTGATCCGCCGCGCGCCTGAAAAAACCGCAGACGACGCCCGTGCCAAGTTGCTGGCCGAAGCCCAGCTCTTGCGCGACGTCAAGCAGTGGGGCGAAGCAAATGTGGTGCTGGCCAGCGCCAACGAGAAGTTTCCCAACGACGCCGACCTGCTGTACGAGCAGTCGATGATGGTCGAGAAGCTCAACCGCATGGACGAGATGGAGAAGCTGCTGCGCCGCGTGATCGAGCTCAAGCCCGACCACCACCACGCGTACAACGCGCTCGGCTACTCGCTCGCAGACCGCAACCTGCGCCTGCCCGAAGCGCGCGAGCTGATCCAGAAGGCACTCACCCTCGCGCCGGGCGAGCCCTTCATCACCGACAGCCTCGGCTGGGTTGAATACCGGCTCGGCAATGGCGCTGAAGCGCTTCGCCTGCTTCAGCAGGCCTACAAGTCACGCCCCGATGTGGAGATCGGCGTTCACCTGGGCGAGGTGCTGTGGATGAATGGCCAGCGTGACGAAGCCCGGCGCATCCTGCGCGAAGTGCGCACCAAGGACAACACCAATGACGTGCTGAAAGAAACTCTGGCCCGCCTGCGGGTGGATCTGTGAGTTTTTGGGGGCACCCTGCGGCTTGGATGCTCTCCGCCAGCCTGCTCGGCGGCTGCGCTTCGGTGGGCCAAAAGGCGCCGGTGGGTGCCGAGACTCTCTCCGGCAAGCTCTCGGTGCGAGTCGATGCCAGCACCAACGCCCCGGCGCGCAGCGAGAGCGGCAACTTCGAACTGAAGGGCACACCCGACGAAGGCCAGCTCAACCTGTCGTCACCGCTGGGCACGGTGCTCGCACAAGCCCGCTGGTCAGGCCAACGCGCGTGGCTCACCACTTCGCAAGGCGAAATCGCCTACCCCGATCTCGACACCCTCACCCAGGAGATGCTCGGCGAACGCCTGCCGGTGGCAGCCCTGTTCGACTGGCTGCGCGGCCGGCCGTGGCCGGGCGCGGCCAGCCAGGCCAATGCGGCGCCAGCCAGGCCGGGCTTCCAGCAGCTGGGCTGGTCGGTTGACCTCGCGCGCTTTTCTGAAGGCTGGATCACTGCGCAACGTGCGCAGCCACCGACCGTGACCGTGCGCGCCCGCGTCGACGCGCCCTGACCCGCCATGGCATTGAAGGCGCTCTACGACGTTGCGGCACCGGCCAAGCTCAACCTCTTTCTGCACGTGCTGGGCCGGCGTGCCGATGGCTACCACCTGCTGCAGTCGGCCTTTGTGCTGATCGATTGGGCCGACACGCTGCATTTCGAGCGCCGCAACGACGGGGCTTTGAGTCGCCACGACCTCAGCGCCGCGCTGCCCGCCGACGACCTCTGCCTGCGTGCCGCGCGAGCCCTGCAGGCCGAGTCGGGCACACCACTCGGCGCCGACATCTCCATCGACAAACAAGTGCCCTGGGGTGCCGGCATGGGCGGCGGCAGCTCCGACGCGGCCAGCACCCTGCTTGCGCTCAACCGCCTGTGGGGCCTGAACTGGCCCTTGGCGCGGCTGCTCGAGCTGGGGCTGAAACTAGGTGCCGACGTGCCGTTTTTCCTAGCCGGCCACAACGCCTGGGTCGAAGGCATTGGTGAACAACTTACCCCCATCAACCCGCCGAGGCAGTGGTTCGCCGTGCTCAAACCGCCATCAAGCATCGAAACCCGTGCCATTTTTGCCAGCCCGCAGTTGGCCAGAAATACCGAAGCTGTTATAGTCGCGGGCTTCCTTGTAAAGGCCGGCATTGATGCCTTGGTGAGTGGTTTTGGTCGCAACGACCTTCAGCCGATTGCCGAGCAGCAATGTGCTGACGTGGCGCAAGCCACGCAGTTGCTCCAGGCCCGTTTCGGCAACAGCCGCATGACGGGTTCGGGCAGTGCGGTGTTCGCAAGGGCGGGCACACAAGATGCACCCATGGCGACGCTGCCGGCAGATTTACCGCCGGCTTGGGTGGGTCGAATGTGCCGC
>JACMKJ010000383.1 GCA_014380155.1 Rhizobacter sp.
ACCTGGCCAAGGACATGACCAAGTAGAGCCTGCCCGAGATCGGCGAGCTCTTCGGCGGGCGCGACCATACGACGGTGCTGCATGCCGTGCGCAAGATCGGCGAGGAGCGCACCCGCAACGCCGAATTGAATCAGCAGCTGCATGTGTTGGAGCAGACGCTGAAAGGATGAAGTGGCCGGCCGCGACCGCATGGCGCACACATCTGTGGAGAAGGCTGGCACAACCCCGCTCTTGTGCACAGGCGCCAAGCGCCAACCCAAGTTGTTCATTTTTTCGTGCGCGGGGACAAGCCGTCCACGCACAGGGTTCGCCGCCTCGTAAACCCTTGATGGAAAAGACGAAAATAGCCTTGTCCCCAAAAGTTGCCGGGCCCTATTACGACCACCACCTTTAAAAAGAGGAAAACATGATTGTTCTGAAGGCAGCGCAAGCTGAGGTGCTCGGGACCTTGCAATCGGTGGCCGGTATCGTCGAGCGGCGCCATACCCTGCCCATCCTGGCCAACGTGCTGCTGCGCAAGACCGGCGGCCGGATCGAGTTCACCACCAGCGACCTGGAGATCCAGGTGCGCACCCACGCCGAACTGGCCGGGGACAGCGGCAATTTCAGCACCACGGTCGGCGCACGCAAGCTCATCGACATCCTGCGCGCCTTGCCGGCCGAGCAGGTGGTGACGCTGACGGCAGCGCAGAACAAACTCACGCTGCAAGGCGGCAAGAGCCGCTTTACGCTGCAGACCCTGCCGAGCGACGACTTCCCGCTCGTCAACGAAAGCGTCGACTTCGGCCCCACCTTCACCATCCCGCAGAAGATGCTGCGCCACCTGGTCAACCAGGTGCACTTCGCGATGGCGGTGCACGACATCCGCTATTACCTGAACGGCATCCTGTTCATCGCTGAAGGCAAGACACTGACCTTGGTTGCCACCGACGGCAGCCGGCTGGCGCTGGCGCAGTCGCCGCTGGAGGCCGACGTACCCAGCAAGCAGGAGGTCATCCTGCCGCGCAAGACCGTGCTCGAACTGCAGCGCCTTTTGAACGACGAGGACACGCCCATCGAAATGCGATTCGCCAGCAACCAAGCCAAGTTCGCATTCAGCGGCATGGAGTTCGTCACCAAGCTGGTCGAGGGCAAGTTTCCCGACTACAACCGGGTGATCCCGAAGAACCGCAAGAACACCGTGGTGCTGGGTCGCGCCCCGCTGCTCGCCTGCCTGCAGCGAGCCGCCATCCTGACGAGCGAAAAGTTCAAGGGCGTGCGCGTCAATCTCGAACCCGGCGTGCTGCGCATCGCGTCCAGCAATGCCGAACAGGAGGAAGCCAAGGAAGAACTCGAGGTCGACTACAACGGCGAAGCCATCGAGATCGGCTTCAACGTCACCTACCTGATCGACGTGCTGGCCAACATGGGCCAGGAGATGGTGAAACTGGAACTGGAGGACAGCACCGCCAGCACCCTGTTCACCGTGCCTGATGAAGCCGGCTTCAAGTACGTGGTGATGCCGATGAGGATCTGAACGACCCACCCCCGAAGCGGCTTCGCCGCTCCTCCTCCAGGGGGCAACGCCAACGGCCGGGAACAGCCCGATCCGCGGCGTCTGCTTGATGGACTGCCCCTAGCTCACCGATTGCCCGATGACTGACAAACCCACCAAGAACAACGACGGCGTCACGCAGCGCGAAGTGCCTTCTGCCGAAGGCGCGACCGCCTCCACCGGCAACGAGGCTTCAGCCGCCTATGGCGAAGGCAGCATCCAGATCCTGGAGGGCCTGGAGGCCGTGCGCAAGCGGCCTGGGATGTACATCGGCGACACATCGGACGGTACGGGCTTGCACCATCTGGTATTCGAGGTGGTGGACAACAGCATCGACGAGGCCCTGGCCGGACATTGCGATGACATCGTCGTCACCATCCACAGCGACAACAGCATCAGCGTCGTCGACAACGGGCGCGGCATTCCCACCGGTGTGAAGATGGACGACAAGCACGAGCCCAAGCGCTCTGCTTCCGAGATTGCTCTGACCGAGCTGCATGCCGGCGGCAAGTTCAACCAGAACAGCTACAAGGTCAGCGGCGGGCTGCACGGCGTGGGCGTGAGCTGCGTCAACGCGCTGAGCAAGTGGCTGCGCCTGATCGTGCGACGCGACGGCAAGGTGCACGCGCTGGAGTTCAAACGCGGCTTCACGCAGGACCGCCAGATCGAAGTCAGACGCACCGACAACGGCGACGACGTCGAGACCAGCCCGATGAAGATCACGGGAGAGACCGAGAAGCGCGGCACCGAAGTGCACTTCCTGCCCGACGATGAGATCTTCACCACCATCGACTTCCATTACGACGTGCTGGCCAAGCGCCTGCGTGAACTGAGCTTCTTGAACAACGGCGTCAAGATACGGCTCGTCGATGAACGCAATGGCAAGGAAGACAACTTCGAGTTTGCCGGCGGCGTGCGCGGCTTCGTGCAATTCATCAACACCGGCAAGAAGGTGCTGCACCCGAACGTCTTCCATGCCGCGGGCGACAAGATGAGCGAGCACAACACCAACATCGGTGTCGAAGTGGCGATGCAGTGGAACGACGGCTACAGCGAGAACGTGCTGTGCTTCACCAACAACATCCCGCAGCGCGACGGCGGCACCCACCTCACCGGCCT
>JACMKJ010000384.1 GCA_014380155.1 Rhizobacter sp.
CCAAGGGCGTGTCGCTGGGCATTCATTTCCAGCAGAAGATATCGACCGGCTTCTTCGGTGGTGAGGGCTTCGTCATGCAAAAGCTCGAAGGCGATGGCCTCGCCTTTGTGCATGCGGGCGGCACCGTCTTGCGCCGTGAGCTGCAGCCGGGGCAGGTCTTGTTCGTCGACACCGGTTGCCTGGTGGCCTACACGCCCAATGTGAACTTCGAGATCCAGTACGTCGGCAAGATCAAGACGGCGCTGTTTGGTGGTGAAGGCCTGTTCTTTGCCAAGGTCACCGGCCCCGGCACGGTGTGGCTGCAAAGCCTGCCGTTCTCGCGCCTGGCGTCGCGCGTGTTTGCCGCAGCGCCACAGCGTGGTGGCAGCCGTGAAGAGGGCTCGGTGCTGGGGGGCTTTGGCGCTGGTGGCCTGCTGGGGGGTGTGCTGGGCGGGGACGATGAGTAAGCGATGGTAAGACGACGGTAAAGCGACGATTGCGTGACGATTGCGCGAGCGACACAAGGCGGTCGGCTGAGCCCGGCCGCCTACACTAGCGTTTTGCTCCCCCGGTGTTTCTTTTGAAGCTGTTGTCTGCCTTTCTGGCCCTGTGGGCGGCCCTGTTGTGTTCGCCGGTGGCGGCTGTCGAAAAGCCTTCTTACCCGATCTTCGTGCTGAACTCGCTCGACGCGTCGATCAGCGTGATCGACCCCAAGAGCTTCACCGAGCTGCGCCGTATTCCGACCGGCAAGGAGCCGCACCACCTCTACCTCACCCCCGATGAAAAGTCGCTCATCGTGGCCAATGCCCTGAGCGACTCGCTCATGCTCATCGACCCCAAGACGGGCGAGGTCCAGCGCATCATCACCAAGATCAGCGACCCGTATCACCTGCGGTTTTCCCCTGACATGAAGTGGTTCGTGACCGCGGCCAACCGGCTCGACCGTGTCGACATCTACCACTGGCAGCCCGACGACCCGACAACGCCCATGAAGCTCGCTGGCCGCGTGCGTGCCGCGCGCACGCCCAGCCACCTGGCCATCGACAGCAAGAGCAGCACGGTCTACGCCTCGATGCAAGACAGTGACGAGCTGATGGCCATCGACATGGCCACACAAAAGCCGCGCTGGAAAATCGCCATCGGCAAGCTGCCCGCCGACGTGTACCTGACCCCCGATGACCGCTTGCTGATGGTCGGCCTCACCGGCGACGAGTTCGTCGAGGTGTACGACGTGAGCAACCCGGCGCCCAAGCTCGTCAAGCGCATTCAAACCGGTGCCGGCGCGCACGCGTTTCGTTCGCGTGGCGACGGCAAACATGTGTTCGTGAGCAACCGTGTGGCCAACACCATCAGCATGATCGACATCCACACGCTGAGCGTGGTGGCCAGCTACCCGGCGCCCGGTGGGCCCGATTGCATCGACGTGCTGGCCGACGGCAAGACGCTGCTGGTCAGCTCGCGTTGGGCGCGCAAGCTGAGCTTCATCGACATCGACAAGAAGCAGGTCGTTCGGCAGGTGGCGGTGGGCCGCTCGCCGCATGGCGTGTGGACGCTGGACCATGCGCCGCGCCGCTAGGCTGCTGAGCCTCACCTTCGCGTGGATGGCCGGCCCCGCGTTTGCGGCCTGCGAAAAACCGCTGTACCTCACCTTCGACACCGGCCACATGGGCGTGGCGCCGCTGGTGGCCGAGGTGCTTGCTCGCCACGAGGTCAAGGCCACTTTTTTCCTGGCCAACGAGAAGACGCTCACCGGTGGCGCCAGTCTCGATGACCAATGGGCGCCCTGGTGGAAGGCGCGCGCCGCCGAGGGCCACACCTTCGGTTCACACACCTTTGACCATGTGTATTGGGTGGGCGACGAGGCGGGCGGTTTTCGCGTCAAGGCCAGCTCTGGGCCACAGGCGGGGCAGGTCCAGCGCTGGACGACGGCGCAATACTGCGCCGAGCTGCAGCGCCCCGCTGATCGCTTTCAGGCCATGACCGGTCAGCCCTTGGCGCGACTGTTTCGCGCGCCCGGTGGCAAGACCTCGCCCGCCTTGCTGGCAGCCGCCAAGGCCTGTGGCTGGAAGCACGTGCCTTGGAGCCCGGCGGGGTTTCTGGGCGATGAGTTGCCGAGCGACCGTTACCCCAATTCACACTTGCTCCAGCGAGCCTTGCGCGACCTGCGCAGTGGCGACATCTTGTTGGCCCACCTCGGCATCTGGTCGCGCCAAGACCCATGGGCGCCAGCCGTACTGGAGCCCCTGATCACGGGCCTCAAGACCAAGGGTTTTTGCTTCGCGGCCTTGCCACCATGATCGACCGACTTCTGCAGGGATTCACCGACGCGTTCGCCAGTGCGCAGCAGCTGCTGTTCGAAAGCGTGGTGCAGCCGCTCGCGTTTGCGCTCGGCCTGGGCAACCTGGTCGAAGACGCCTACGACGCCACCGGTTGGCTGCTGGTGGGCGCGTTGCAACTGGTGGTGATGCTGCTGGGTTTTCGTGCGCTGGAGCGCTGGCGGCCTGTCGAGGCTGTGACCGATCGCGCGGCGGTTCGGGTGGACGTGATCTACACGGTGATCCACCGACTGGGCCTGTTCAGGCTGGCGCTGTTTTTCTCGATCGACCCGCTCTGGGACATGCTCTTCGGCGCACTCAGCTACCAAGGCTTGTCGGCCTGGCAGCTCGACGCCTGGCTCGCGCCGGCCTGGCCCGGCCTGACCGACACCGCCTGGTTCGCCTTCCTGTCCTACCTGCTGGTGTTGGACTTCATCGACTACTGGCTGCACCGCGCGCAGCACGCCGCGCCCCCATGGTGGAGCCTGCATGCGCTGCACCACAGCCAGCGCCAGATGACCCTGTGGAGCGACAACCGCAACCACCTGCTCGACGACCTGATCCGCGACAGCGTGCTGGTGCTCGCGGCACGCTTGATCGGCATTGCTCCTGGGCAGTTTGTGGCGGTGGTGGCGTGCACGCAATTGCTGGAAAGCCTGTCGCACGCCAACGTGAGGCTGTGGTTCGGCCCGGTTTTCGAGCGGGTGCTGGTCAGCCCGCGTTTTCATCGGCTGCACCACAGCATCGGCCTGGGCCACGAGTCGCAAGGCCGCGGCACGTTGGGTGGGCACAACTTCGCGGTCTTGTTCCCGATGTGGGACGTGCTCTTTCGCACCGCCAACTTCGAGCGGCGTTACGACCCCACCGGCATACGCGACCAGTTGCCGCAAGAGGGCGGGCGCGACTACGGCCGCGGCTTCTGGGCGCAGCAATGGCGAGGCCTGGCCCGGCTGGTCGGGCGCGGCTGAACGAGCCCGCGTATCCTCCGCGCCCATGAAACCCTTGTTCGATTCGGCCTGGCGCGCCGCGGCCTATTGCGTGCACCCGGTGGTGATCTTCCTGTCCTTGTTGCCGCTGGTGCTCATGGTGGCTCTGGCCTTCGGCCTGGGCTATTTTTTCTGGGAGCCGGCGATCGACGCGGTGCTCGGCGCCATCCGCTCCTGGGAGCTGCTGGCGGCTTTGTCGCAATGGCTGGACGGCATCGGCATGAGTGGCGCGAAGCTGGTGCTGGCGCCGATGATCGTCGTCTTCCTCAGCCTGCCGGTGCTGGTGGTGTTGTCGCTGCTGTCGGTGGCCCTGCTGATGGCGCCAGCCATGTTGAAGCTGGTGGCCAGGCGGCGTTTTGCTGCGCTCGAGCAGCGCCGCGGCGGGTCATTTGCCGGCAGCTTGTTCGTGAGCCTCAGCGCCACGGCGATCGCCCTGGTGGCCCTGGTGGTCTCGATCCCGTTCTGGCTGATCCCGCCGGTGGTGCTGGTGGTGCCGCCCTTGATCTGGGGCTGGCTCACTTATCGTGTGATGAGCTACGACATGCTGGCCGATCACGCCACCAAGGAAGAGCGGCGCGAGCTGGTGCGGCGCCACCGCCCGATGCTGCTGCTCATCGGCATCGTGACGGGTTATCTCGGCGCGGCACCCTCGCTGCTATGGGTGTCGGGCGCAATGTTCCTGTTCCTCGCGCCGGTGCTGGTGCCGCTGGCCATCTGGATCTATACCCTGGTGTTCGCCTTTTCCGCGCTCTGGTTCGCGCACTACAGCTTGAGTGCCTTGCAGACCATGCGTGCGGAAACCGCGGCGCCCGACTTGCCGGCCACGCCAGCGATTGACGCCCCCGCGCCCATGCTGCCCCTTCCACCTCTTTGAGACACGTTCATGAACTTCGGCCTGATCATCATTGGCGACGAAATCCTCTCCGGCAAGCGTGAAGACAAACACCTGCCCAAGGTGATCAGCCTGCTGGCCGCGCGTGGCCTGTCGCTGAGCTGGGCGCGTTATGTGGGCGACGACCCGGATCGCATCACCGCCGACCTGCAACACGCTTTTGCCACCGCACGCGAGCATGGCGACGTGGTGTTTTCCTGCGGCGGCATCGGCGCCACACCCGACGACCACACCCGCCAGTGCGCCGCGCGGGCACTCGGCGTGCCGCTGGCCCTGCACGGCGAAGCACGTGACCTCATCATCGAGCGCATGCGCGACATCGCCGCCGAGCGCGGCGTGCCCTTCGAGCCCGAGCGCGACGACAACAAGCACCGGCTCAACATGGGCGTGTTCCCGCAGGGCGCCGAGATCATCCCCAACCCCTACAACAAGATTGCCGGGTTCTCGCTGCGTTATCCCGAGGGCGGCGTGTACTTCGTGCCCGGCTTCCCGGTGATGGCCTGGCCGATGATCGAGTGGGTACTCGACACGCACTGCGCCCATTTGCACCGCTCGCAAGTTCAGCGCGAGCAGTCGGTGATCGTGATGGGCGCGATGGAGGCTGCGCTCACGCCGCTGATGGAAAGCATCGAGGCTGAGTTCGCAGGCATCAAGGTGTTCAGCCTGCCCAGCGTCGACCACCCGCAATGGGGCCGCCACATCGAGCTGGGTGTCAAAGGACGAGACAGTGACAGCTTGGCGGCGGCCTACCAGCAACTGCTCTTGGGACTGAATGTGCTGGGCGCGCAACTGGGCCCGGAACTGGTGCGCTGAGGCCAAAACGCGATGTCCAAAATGGTGCCGATGATTGCACCATTTTGGATCACGCGGTACTCTGCCCAGCCGACTGTGCACCAAGCCAAGCGTGTGGCGGCGGGTGCTGGCGTAGGACGCGTCTTCAGGACGGTCGCGGGCATGCTTTCTGCTACATTCCTGTGCGCATTTTCGAGGCCGCCTGGGCTCGAACTGCCTGCAAGACCCCCTCGAATTCAACCCCCAAAAAGCATCTCGCTAGGAGTCCCCTGATGGCCAAGACCGTTGCCGACGTGATGAAGATGGTGAAGGAAAACGAAGTCAAGTTCGTCGACTTCCGTTTCACCGACACCCGCGGCAAAGAGCAGCACGTTTCCGTGCCCGTCTCTCACTTCGATGAAGACAAGTTCACGGCGGGCCACGCTTTCGACGGCTCCTCGATCGCCGGCTGGAAGGGCATCGAAGCCTCGGACATGCAGCTCATGCCCGACCCCAACACCGCCAACATCGACCCGTTCTTCGAAGAACCCACCCTGATCCTGACCTGCGACGTGGTCGAGCCCAGCGACGGCAAGCCTTACGAGCGCGACCCGCGCTCGCTGGCCAAGCGAGCCGAGGCGTACATGAAGGCGTCGGGCCTGGGCGACACCGCTTTGTTCGGCCCGGAACCCGAGTTCTTCGTGTTCGACAGCGTGCGCTGGGGCAACGACATGTCGGGCTGCTTCTCGAAGATCGAGTCCGAAGAAGCTGCCTGGAACACCGGTAAGGAATAC
>JACMKJ010000385.1 GCA_014380155.1 Rhizobacter sp.
CGAGATGCCGTTGCCCAGGCCGCGCTCGGTGATCTGCTCACCCAGCCACATCAGGAACATGGTGCCGGCCGTCAGGCTGACCACCGCGGTCATGCGGAAGCCGAAGCCCGGGTTCATCACCAGGCCGGCCGAGCCTTCCAGTGCCATGGCGATGCCCAGCGACTGGAACAGGGCCAGGCCCAGCGTGCCGTAGCGCGTGTACTGCGTGATCTTGCGCCGGCCGGCCTCGCCCTCTTTCTTGAGCTGCTCGAACGTGGGAAGCACGTACGTGAGCAGCTGCATGATGATCGAGGCGGAGATGTACGGCATGATCCCCAGCGCAAAGACCGTGAACCGGCTCAGCGCGCCACCCGAGAACATGTTGAACAGGCTCAGGATGCCGCCCGCCTGGCCCTTGAACAGCTGCGCGAGCTGGTCCGGGTTGATGCCGGGCACGGGAATGTGCGCGCCGATGCGGTAAACCACCAGGGCGAGCAGCAGGAAGACGAGCCGGCGACGCAGGTCGCCGAACTTGCCGGTCTTCGCGATCTGGGCTGCAGTTGCCACGTGTGCTTGCGCTTTCTTCAGTTCAGGGAGCCGCCGGCTGCCTCGATGGCAGCCTTGGCACCCGCGGTCGCGCCGATGCCCGTCAGCTTGACGGCGCGCTTGAGTTCACCCGACTTGATGATCTTCACGTTCTTCACGATCTGACCCACCAGCTTGGCTTGCTTGAGCGAGAGCAGGTCGACTTCCGCCGCGCCCAGGACCTCGAGCTGGCCCAGCGTCACTTCGCCGTTGAACTTGAGGTTGTGCGACTTGAAGCCCCGCTTGGGCAGTCGCCGCTGCAGCGGCATCTGGCCGCCTTCGAAACCGACCTTGTGGTAGCCGCCCGCACGGGACTTCTGCCCCTTGTGGCCGCGACCCGCGGTCTTGCCAAGGCCGGAGCCGATGCCGCGGCCGACGCGGCGACGCGCCTTCTTGGAGCCGTCAGCCGGCTTGATGGTGTTGAGTTCCATTTAGAGCACCCTCACCAGGTAGGCGATCTTGTTGATCATGCCGCGCACCGCCGGGGTGTCCTGCAGCTCGCTCACCGAGTTCAGCTTGCGCAGGCCCAGGCCGCGGACGGTCGCGCGATGCGACTCCTTCGTGCCGATGGGGCTGCGGACCAGCTGCACCTTCACGGTGTTTTGCTGTTGGTTAGCCATTGCGTATTTCCTTAGGCGGCGAAGATGTCTTCGATCGACTTGCCGCGCTTGTTCGCCACCTGACCCGGGGTCGTGGCGTTCTTCAGCGCGTCGAACGTCGCGCGGACCATGTTGTAAGGGTTAGTCGATCCGTGGCTCTTGGCCACGATGTCGGTGATGCCCATCACTTCGAACACGGCGCGCATCGGACCGCCGGCGATGATGCCGGTCCCCTTGGGAGCGGGAGCCATCATCACGCGCGCGGCACCCCAGTGGCCGAACACGCTGTGGTGGATCGTGCCGTTCTTCAGCGTCACGGTGGTCATGTTGCGGCGCGCTTCTTCCATC
>JACMKJ010000386.1 GCA_014380155.1 Rhizobacter sp.
CCGTGATGCCGCCTCCGGCCACTTGAACATGCGTGACGCGCGCCGCACCGCAGAGGTCGCGGCGCGCGCCTCGTATGGCCGGCTGCTGTCGATCCTGGCCGCTCGCTCCCGTGACATCGCGGCATCGGAGGACGCACTCTCGGAGGCCTTTCTCGCGGCCTTGCGAACCTGGCCCGACATCGGCGTACCCGCCAACCCGGACGCGTGGTTGCTGACCAGCGCGCGCAACAACCTCAAGAACATGGCGCGCCATCAGGGTGTGGTGGATGCGTCTGCGGTCGAGCTCGCGCTGTTTCAAGACGAAGCCACACCCGACTTGCCCGACGTACCCGACGATCGGCTCAAGTTGCTCTTCATCTGTGCACACCCGGCCATCGACGAAAGCGTTCGCACGCCGCTGATGCTGCAGACGGTGCTGGGTCTAGACGCGGCGCAGATCGGTGCCGCCTTCCTCGTCGCCCCGGCTGCCATGGGGCAACGTCTCGTGCGCGCCAAGGCCAAGATCAAGGATGCCGGGCTGCGCTTCGAGTTGCCGGCCGCAGAAGACATGCCCGAGCGTCTGGACGACGTGTTGAATGCCATCTATGTGGCGTACGGGACGAGCTGGGACGCGGTGCCGGGCGCCGACACCGGCTCTCGAGACCTGGCCGACGAAGCCCTGTTCCTCAGCCGCCTGCTGGTGGCGCTGCTTCCGGCCGAGCCCGAACCGCACGGACTTCTGGCCTTGATGCTGTATTGCGAATCCCGTCGCGCTGCGCGCCGCGCTGGTGATGGAAGCTTCGTGCCGCTCAAGCTGCAGGATGCCAGCCTGTGGTCGCGCCACATGATCATCGAAGCCGAGGCTGAGTTGACCACCGCGTCGCGGGCCGGCGTCTTCGGCCGCTTTCAATGCGAGGCGGCCATCCAGTCCGTGCATGCGCAGCGGCCGATCACGGGCCGCACCCACCACGAAGCGCTTGCCACGCTCTACGGGCTGCTTGCCGCACATCACCCGAGCATCGGCGTGCTGGTGGGGCAGGCCGCCGCGTTGGTCGAGGCTGGCGAGCACGACCAGGCGCTGCATGTCTTGGAACGCCTTGTCGATGCCGATGTCAGCAGCTACCAGCCTTACTGGGTGACCCTGGCCGCCGCGCGTTCAGCCCTGGGCGACAGGCTGAGCGCCGAGCAGGCACTGCGCACGGCCATCGGGTTGACGGAGGACCCTGCCATCCGCGCGTTCCTGGCGGGTACGTACGGCGACTGACGGGTGGTCTGCGAGGACGCCGGCTGGCCTTGTGGGGCACGACCCGTTGGCGGAAGCGGTGAGATTCGAACTCACGGACGGTTGCCCGTCGCCGGTTTTCAAGACCGGTGCAATCGACCACTCTGCCACGCTTCCGAAGAAGGCGGGATTGTAGTCGCAGGCGAGCCCTCAACCTGGCCGCTGGGCCTGCTCGCAAGCCACCTGGATCACCTCGCGCGCACTGCTGTCGACCCGCACGGCCGTGAGTTGACCACCCCACACACAACCGGTGTCGAGCGCCAGCAGGTCGGGCCGGTTGACGAGGCCGAGCGTGGACCAGTGGCCGAAGGCCATCGGCACGCCCGCCGTCTGCCGCCCCGGCACCTCGAACCACGGGTAGAAGCCTTCTGGCGCCGCACCCGCAGCTTCTTTGGTCTTGAGATCCAGCGTGCCGTCGGCGCTGCAAAAGCGGATGCGCGTCAACACGTTGACCGCCAAGCGCAGGCGGGCATCGCCTTGCAGGCCCGCATCCCAGCGCGACGGCTCGTTGCCGTACATCACGCGCAAGAAGTCGACCAGACCGGGGCCTTGCAAACGCTGCTCCACCTCGCCCGCCAGTTGCAGCGTGGTCGCCAGGTCCCACTGCGGAGCGACGCCGGCGTGCACCATCAACCAGCCATGGGCATGGTGCGCCATGCGCTGCTGGCGCAGCCAGTCGATCAGCGCGTGGCGGTCGGGCGCGTGCAGCAGCTCGGCCAATGTGTCGCTGCGCCCCGCGTCACGCACGCCGTGCGCTACGGCGAGCAGGTGAAGGTCGTGGTTGCCCAACAGGCACGTGGCCGCGCTGCCCAGGCCATGCAGGCGGCGCAGGGTGGCGAGCGAAGCCGGGCCGCGGTTGACCAGGTCGCCTAAAAAATAGGCATGGTCTCGCGACGGCGAGAAGCCGACCTTCGCCAACAGCTGTTCCAGGGCATCACAACAGCCTTGAAGATCACCGATCAGGTAGTTCATGGCGGCATTCTGCGGCAGTCACCGTGGTGCATAACGAGTCTGCTACGCTTGCTCGCTTCTTGGTACGGTGCGTTCCGGGCGGGCCCCGGTTCATGGACACAGCTCTTCTCGCTTTTCTGATTTTGCTCAACGGGTTGTTCGCCATGTCCGAGATGGCGCTCACCGCGAGCCGCCGGGCGCGGCTGCAGGTGATGGTGGAAACCGGTGACCGTGGGGCTCAGGTCGCGATGGACCTGCATGAGAACCCGACCAAGTTTCTCTCCACGGTGCAGATCGGCATCACCTCGATCGGGGTGCTCAACGGCATCGTCGGTGAAGCGGCTTTTTCCGAGCCGCTGGCAGCCTGGCTGAGTGCCGAGTTTCATGTGGGCGCCAAGGCGGCCCGCATTTCGTCGACAGGCCTGGTGGTGGTGTGCATCACCTTCCTTACCATCATCTTTGGTGAGCTGGTGCCCAAGCGCCTGGGCCAGATGTACCCCGAAACCGTGGCGCGGCGGGTGGCCTACCCGATGGAGTGGCTCTCGATGGCCGCGCGGCCCTTCGTCAAGCTGCTCACCTGGTGCACCGAGGCCACCTTGCGCCTGATGGGCATTCGAGGTGGGCCCGACCGCTCGGTGACCGAAGAAGAGATCGCCGCCAGCCTGGAAGAAGGCCTCGACGCTGGCGTGATCGAGGCCCAGGAGCACCAGATGGTGCGCAACGTGTTTCGCCTCGACGAGCGCTCGGTCGGCTCGATGATGATCCCGCGCACCGACATCATCTGGCTCGACGCTGCGGCGCCGATCGAAGACGTGCTCGCCGCCATGGCCGATCAGGAGCATTCGCGCTACCCGGTGTGCCGCGGTGGGCTGACCGACGTGTTGGGCGTTGTCTCGGCGCAGACGCTGCTGCAGCAGCAGCTGCAAGGCCAGCCGTTGTCGCTCACCGACAAGCTGCAGCCGCCGGTGTTCGTGCCGGAGACGCTGTCGGGCATGGAGTTGCTCGATCAGTTTCGTGCGTCGAGTGCGCAGCTGGTGTTCGTGGTCGACGAATACGGCGAGGTGCAGGGTGTGATCACCGTGCGCGACGTGCTCGAGGCCATCACCGGCGAGTTCACCACCCCCGCCGCCGATGACGCCTGGGCCATCCAGCGCGCCGATGGCAGCTGGCTGTTCGACGGCCTGATCCCGGTGCCCGAGCTGAAAGACCGCCTGAGCCTGAAAGAGTTGCCCGAAGAAGACCGAGGCCGCTACAACACGCTGGCCGGCATGGTGATGCTGCTCTTGGGCCGCCTGCCGCAGACCACCGATTCGGTGGAGTGGGAAGGCTGGCGTTTCGAAGTGGTCGACCTCGACGGCAAACGTGTCGACAAGGTGCTCGCCACGGCCTTGCAGCCGAGCGACATCTCCGCCTGATGGTGCCGCTGGCCGAGCTGTTGCGCCAGGCCGAACAAGCGGCCGAGCGCGACGAGCACGCCCGCGGCATCGAGCTGGCCTTGCGCGCCGAGGCGCTGGCACGTGAGACGAGCGACTCAGCCGGCCTGGCGCGTGCGCTGCGCCTGCTGGTCACGCTCAACAGCCGCGAAGGGCTGGCCGAGCAGGCGATTGC
>JACMKJ010000387.1 GCA_014380155.1 Rhizobacter sp.
ATCAGCGGTTCGGACACGGCAGCGCTCTCACCACTTGGCCAGCCTGGGCACCGGCATGCCCTTGGCGACCGTGGTCAGCTTGCCGCCCACGACCTGGCCGATGTTGACGCGCGGGTCCTTGGTCGGGAACGGTGCTTCGACTGAGAAGTCAATGTCGCCGCCGGTGAAACCGTAGAAGTCCTTGGCGGGAAATGTCGTGTCGATCAGCGTGCTGTAAAGCATCTCGCCGGTGAGCTTGTCGCCGCCGTTCTTGCGCGCAGCGGCCTCCACGACGCGCACCATCACCAATGCCTGGTTGATGCCGATGGTGGTGAGCGAGTGCCAGGGGCCCTTCAAGCCGTGCTTGGCGACCAGCATGTCGTAGAAGCGCTTGGCCTCGGTGTCTTCCTCGGTGGCGATCACGCTGCCGTGTACCTCGTAGTCACCCTCCATCGCCGAAATGCTGCCCACCAGCTTCTGCAGCATCGCGGGCGAGTTCTGGAGGCTGTAGGCGATCGGCACGTTCTTGCCCAGCGCCTGCATCGCGCGCTTCACGGCCACGGCCTGCTGGATGTTGGTGGGCACCAGCACCACTTCGGCACCCGCGTTGAGCACGCGGCGCAGCTGCAGCGTCACGTCGGCCGGCTGGGGCTCGACGTAGACCATCTCGACCAGGCTCATGACCGTGGGGTTGGCCTTCGCGTAGGCCGCGACGCCCTTGCCCATGTCGGCAAACGTGGGCGAGGCTTCGGTGGTGAACATCGCGACCTTCACCGGGCGCGTGCCACCAGCCTTGTTCTTCTGGAACCAGTCGATGAAGCCGGTCAACTCGTGCACGAAGGTGGGCCGCGTGGCCATCACCCACTGGTTGGGGCGCCAGCCGAAACCGTTGGCCGCCGAGCCCAGAATCATGGGGACCTTGTCGGTCGGCAGGCGCTGCTGCAGCGCCGCCGTGTCAGGCCCGCCAAGCGCAAGGCCGATCACCGGCTTGGTGGCCAGCACGCCGGGCCACAGGCTGGCGGTCTGTGCCGTGTCGTAGCGCGTGTCGTAGGCCTTGAGCTCGAGCTTGACGCCGAGCTTGGCTCCATGCTCGGCGTTCCACCAGTTCACTACGCCCTCGCGCCCGGCGCCCAGCATCGGCATGATCGCCGCGAACGGGCCGGAGTAGTCCGACAGTGCGGGGACCTGGTACACCGTTTGCGCGGTGACCGGTGCGGTGAACGGAGCAGCGATGCCCGCCACGATGGCGGCGCGGGCCGCCCAGGTTTTCAATGTTTTCATGTTGTCTCCTAGGGTTGAATGGGCTTCCGCCCCACGGCGGTCAGTACGGGAACGGCCAGAGTCGAAAGGTCTTCTTGGAAATCTCGATGCGGTGCATCACGCCCTTGGGCTCGAAAAGGAGGAAGAGGATGATCACGGTGCCCAGCAGCACGTTCATCGCGGCGAAGACGAAGTCCTGCCCCACGGCCGGCACCCACTGGATGAAGCTCGGGCCCAGGCTGGTGACACCTTCGCGGGCGAACTGGATCATCACGGTGCCGATCAGCGCGCCGACGATGGAGCCGAGGCCGCCGACGATCATCATGGCGATCATCCAGATGGCGTTGAACAGCGTGAACTGCTCGACCGAGACGTGCCGCAGCGCCACCACCCACAGGCCACCGGCCACGCCGGCGTAGAACGCGCTCACGAGGAAGGCGCGGGCCTTGGTGGCGGCCACCGGAATGCCCATCATCCCGGCGGCCACGTCGTCGTCGCGCACCGCCTCGAAGCTGCGGCCGTGGCGCGAGCGCACGATGCCGAAGGCACCGCTGGTCATGAGCACCAGCACGATCAGCGAGAACCAGTAGATCCCGCGGTCGTTGTTCAGCGAGATGCCGAACGCCGAGGCCGAGTCCACGTGCAGGCCACCGGCGCCCCCCAGCCACGACGCCGGCAGGTTGAGCACCAGGAAGTGGAACAGCGCCTGCGCGGCGATGGTGGTGAGCGCGAGATAGAAGCCCTTGATGCGTGCCGCCGTCAGGCCGAACATCACACCGAAGATGGCCGCGCCGGCGCCGCCGATGAGCAGGGCCGCGAGCGCGTTCCAGCCGGCCATCATGGCCAGCGCCGCGCCGTAGGCACCCACCCCCATGAAGGCCGATTGCCCGAGGTTGATCTGGCCCGCGTAGCCGGTGCAGATCTGCAGGCCGATCACGGCCACGGCGGTGATGAAGGTGGTGTAGCCGATGCTGACCCAGCGTTCGGATGCCCACCAGGGCAGCGTGGCCAGCAACAGCAGCAGCGCCAGCAGGCACGCCCATTGCGCACGCGTGCGCACCAGCGAACGGTCGCCCGCGTGGTCGGTGAAAAAAATGCCGGACGGGTCCATCACACCCGCTCCACATGGCGCCAGCCGAACAGGCCGGTGGGGCGCACCAGCAGGATCAGCAGCATGAAGACAAAGGGCACGATGGAAGAGGCCGAACCGCCGATGGCGGGATCGACGTAGGCCGCCACCAGGGCCTGCACGATGCCGACGATGGCGCCCGCGAGGATCAGGCCGCCGATCGACTCGAGCCCAGCCAGCAGCGCAACCGGCAGCGCGGCGAGCGCGACGTCGGCGGTCTGCACCGTGAGCGAGCGGCCGCTGAGCAGCACGATGGCGCCCGCCGTGGCGATGACCGAGCCCATCATCCAGGCCAGCGTGACGGCGCGCTTGACCGAGATGCCGAGCGAGATCGCCGTGGTGGGCTCTTCTGCCACCGCAGTGAGCGTGAGGCCGGCGCGGGTGCGGTTGAAGAACCACGACAGGCCCATGGTGGCAAGCAGTGTGAGCACCGCGCCGATCACCAGGGACGACGGGAAGATCATGTCCCCCACGATCAGCGGTGCCGGCGGCAGCAGCACGGGGAACTGGCGGTCCGCCGCGCCCCACACCACCAGCACGATGCCGCGAATCAGGATCACCAGGCCGATGGTCACCATCACCATCGAGAACACCGACTCGCCGACCAGCCGTTCGAAGAACAGGCGCTCGATGAGCCAGCCATAGATGATTGCGCAGACGAAGGCCAGCGGGATCGCCAGCCACGGCGACAGGTTCGCGCCCAGCGTGAGTGTCCAGACGGCGTAGGCGCCCAGCATCATCAGCTCGCCCTGCGCGAAGTTGAACACCTTGCTGGCGCGGTAGATGACCATGAAGCCCAGCGCCAGCAGGGCATAGATCTGGCCTTGCAGGAACCCGTTCAGGAGGTAGTTGAGGAAGTCGATCATGGGTCAGGTCTCCGTTGCGAGCGCGGTGGGCACGCGACCCGTCGTGACGTCGGCGCGCAGCATGCCGGCGCGACCGTCCTGGTAGCGCACGGGGACCTCGATCGTCGTGCTGGGCTGGTCGGCGTACATCGCGTCGATGAGC